>CAYZZE010000062.1:0-14046 GCA_964482845.1 uncultured Candidatus Cloacimonadota bacterium | reverse complement strand
CTGAAAAAACAAAATCGTCTCTCCTTCCAGCGCAGTCAGTTGCAACTAAGGATTATGCCTGTCAGACAGTTTGGATACTCGTTGAGTCACTCGCCCTGAGGTATCTAACGGTCTCAAGAAGGTTTTGATTCAAGCGGAATGGTGCTTTTTCCTTAGTCCTCCCTGCTTCATAACCTTAGTATAACCTTACGGTCGTAAGGTTATACTAAGGTTATACTAAGGTTATCAAGCAAGGAGGATAGTTCTAAGTCAACTCTCTGAATTATTCAACGGTCTTTTAATTAACGTTTGATAACCGCTTGATCAAGTGGGGCAAGAAGGTTGTGCTATGGAACAGATTGTATATGAGAGAGATACGATACATAGTTTCAAGTATTTGTGGCAGTATATAAGATCATCACACAGAGTTTGATCAGGATAAAACCCTGGCTTTGATCACTGGGTCAGATATCAGCGTCCATTGACCAGCAGGGTTTGCGGGTTGTTCACAAAAATCAGGACAAAGCGGAAACTATATGAAGGGCGTGCTGTCCGTGTTTATAGAAGAACAATTCCTTTTCGTTATCTAACCAACTGTAGTAGACTTGGCCAACGTAGATGGTGTGGTCGCCACTGCGCACCTGACTGACGATCTCGCATTCAAAATTGGCGACGGCATCCCTTAGGATCGGGAGTTTATGCAGTTTTCCCTGGAAGTATTCCGCGCCGGTCTCGCTGAATTTATCGAGGTCTCTGCCGGAATTAGAGCCGCAAAAGGTCAGAAGCGGTTTCTGATCCACTGCCGGAAAGACGAGATTGAAATAACGATTGCTCTCCAAACACTCAAGCGAGAAACGGTTGTGTCCGATGGAAATGGCAAACATGGGCGGGGCGATCGAGGTGCGCATAAACCATTCCAACGTAATAAGATTATACCCGCCATCCGGTTTTTGGGTGATTGCCAGCACTACTTTCGCTGGCAGATGGATCCGGGCATAAGCATCGGTAAAATCGGTCTGTTTCATGACTGTATCTCCTTGCTGATCGGTTCTCCGGGATCAGGCCTGGGTAAAAGCAAACCCGATCCTATGCGACACGGAGTATTTTTTTTGCCCTTTGCCGAACTGTCAACTACAATATTATCCGGAGGATCGGAATCCTCCGCTACCAGGTTATCATCAAAATCATTGACGAAAATCCCAAAGCGGGAATCGATGGATTTAGGTTGTGTCCAGTCCGCAGGATTATCGGATTGAACGGCAGCTTGATCCTACTTATGTGTATGGAGATTAAGATGATAAAGTATGGGATAATCGTTGCTCTGGTGGTCGCCTTAATGATCGGTGGCTGCGGCAGAATGATCGGATCGGAAAAGATCAGGGTGACTTTTTGGCACGGATTGAGCGGTCCATTGGGCGATGCATTGAATGATATGATCCAGGAATTTAACCGCACTCACAAGTATATCGAGGTCGTGGTCAATCCGATCAGCAGTTACACCGCTCTTTCGCAGAAACTGATGGCATCGATCCAGGCAAATAAACAACCCGATATTGCTCAGGTCTTTGAGAGTTGGACGGCTAAATATGTGGAAGCGAATGTATTGGTGGCGATCGATTCACTGTTTGCCATGGACGATGACTTTACGGACGAGGATCTGGACGATATCTATCCCGTTTTCCGGCAATCCATCACCTATCAGGGTAAAATCTGGTCTTTCCCGTTCAATAAAAGCGTGCGGGCGTATTTTTACAACAAGGATGCCTTTTTCCGTGCTGGTCTTGATCCCAATTATTTCCCCGCTACATGGGATGAATTTAGGGATTACTGCCGCCTCCTGACCAGAATGGATCCGACGCTGGGACGCCAGACTTATGGCACCAATTTCAATATCAACGAATGGCAGTTCATCAATCTCCTCCACCAAGCGGGCGGTCAAATCATCGATGCGGAAGATAGACCGGTGCTCAATAGCCGGTATGGCGTAGAAGCATTGACCTTTGTCACCGAACTGATCAAAAAGGACAAGACCGTCTATCTGGTGCGGGAATATGAGGGACAAAACGATTTTATGGCGGGTATAGCGGCGATGTATGAGGGCTCCAGCGTCTCGATCACGCACATGCGTCAGCAGCCGATCAATTTTAATATCGGCTATGCTCCCCTACCTACTTTTAGGACGAGTAAAAATGCCGTGAGCGGAGCCAATATCGTTATCTTCAGAAGCGGCGACCCCAAACGCGAACGAGCCGCCTGGGAATTTATCAAGTGGTTCACCAATACCGAGCAGACCGCCCGTTGGTCAGCCGCCACCTGTTATATGCCGGTGCGTAGGAGTGCGATGCAGACGGAGACGATCAAGAATTTCCTCAATGAATTCCCCCAATTCAAAGCGATTTATGACCAACTCGATAATGCGGTGTTTGAGCCTCAATTGGGTGCATGGTTTTTGGCGCGGATGGAATTGAAGAATTTTTTGGAACGCGCCATGCGCGGCGATTACCAGCCTCAGGAGGCGCTCGATCTGGCGTCTGCCAGATTTGGTGAATTGATCGAACAGGAAAGACAAAGAAGCCAGTAAAGACAGTAATCCCCTCAAACCGGACGTTGCCATGACCGAACCAGCGTCTTGGCATGTCCTAATAGGGTCTCGTCCTTGTACCATGCCCCAATCAACTGCAGTCCCAATGGCAGACCCGACACTGAATAACCGGTGGGGATCGTGAGTGCTGGAACCCCACTAAATGTCCAGGGCAAACTCATGAGAGGACTGCCGGTGGAAACAAATCCGGCAGGTGCATCAGTGGTCGTAGCCGGGCTAAGCCACAGGTCGATCTCCAGACGCTGCATATAATCCCTCATCAGTTGAGAGTATTCATCCCTCAAAGTTCTGATTTTATTGATCTGTTTCGGTTCCTGAGATCTGCCTTTCTCGTACAGACGCCGTGAATGGACAGAATACAGCGAACCATAGGTAGCGAATAGATTCCGGTGATCAAGATAAAACTCATAGGAGATCAGAGCATTATGCATCTCATTGACCTGCATGATGTCTTGCCATAGATCGGTCCGGATACAGTCGTGACCATGGGATCGGAGATGATCTAAAATTGAATGGAAATGACCAAGAAGATCTGACTGCTCCAAAAAAGTGCGGTGCGGAATACCGATCCGGAGAGTGGCATCCGGACTGCACTCCTCTTTCCATTCAGCGCACAAAACAGCAGCAACGCTGGAAATCCCATCAATGTCTTGGGTAAAAAAACCGACCTGATCCACTGTCCGGGAAAAGGGTATGATGCCGTCATTGGAGATGCGCCCCTGGCTGGGCTTGAATCCGATAACTCCACAATAAGCAGCGGGACGGATGACGGAGGCGATGGTTTGCGTGCCGATCGCCAGATGGCAGAATCCCGCTGCCACGGCTGCCGCCGAACCGCTGGAGGAACCACCGGGAGTGTGGTCAGGGTTGTGAGGATTGCGGGTTTCGCCGGGCTGGAAATAGGCAAATTCGGTGCTTACCGTCTTGCCGAGGATAATTGCTCCGGCTCTCCTGAGATGGCTGACGACACTCGCCTGATCTCCGGCAAAGGCATCCGGCGGCAATCTGGAACCCGCTCTCGTCTCAAATCCATCAACATTGATGATGTCCTTGATACCGACGAGGATGCCAAAGAGGGGCGGACGGTCCTGCGGATCGGAATATTGCTCAAGCAAATGCTTTGCCTCTTTGAGGATACGCCAGCGCCGATCTGATACCGGCAGCAGAGAAAGCAACCGAGGCTCGTTTTTCTCCACTCTGTCCAAGACGGTTTCCAGATGCCCGATCAGATCGAGTTTTCCGCTGCGCAGCATATCTGCCGATGCTTTCAAGGGCAGAGGGTGGACCAAACTCATATCACTCCGTCGTCATGCAACGCTTTGAGGTCAGTATCGCCCAATCCGATGAGAGAACCGTAGATCTCTGAATTATGTTCTCCGATCTCAGGCGCAGCGGGAGCAGAATCATGATCCGGCATTGAACTCATCTTGATCGGGTTACCGGCGATTTTGAACCCACCTGCAATCGGATCATAAGTATCAATGATCATATTCCTGGCTTTGAGTTGCGGATGATCGATCACCTGTTCGATCTGGTTGATCGGAGCACATGGCACCGCCGCAAGATCCAGGAGGTCAAGCCAATATTCAGATGATTGCTGGTAAAATACCAGTTCAAGAATGGCGTTGAGTTCTGCCAAGTTCTCGCATCTAAGTTTATTGGTGGCAAATCGGGGATCATCTGCTAGATACGGTCTGCCGATCGCCTGACACAGAATTGCCCAGATGTCATCGTTACCCACTCCAACAACAAAAAATCCATCGCTGGACTCGTATGCCTGAAAAGGTGAGATCGTGGGATGGCGGTTGCCGATTGGTTCGGGATTGACGCCCTCCGCCTGATAGCGTATGAGAGCGTTTTCCAGGATGGCGACTTGACAATCCAGCATGGCAACGTCGATCTTTTGTCCGCAGCCGGTATGCTCCCGGGCATAGAGAGCGGCATTGATGCCAATGGCCGTGAACAATGAGGCAGTGATATCGCCCAAAGACATGCCCACCCTGGTAGGCGGACAATCCTTCCAGCCGGTGATGCTCATCATCCCGCTCATCGCTTGCGCCAGGATGTCATAAGCCGGACGTTGGGAATAGGGTCCACTGTGACCAAAACCGGAAGAAGCGGCATAGATCAGACGGGAATTGATCTGCTGGAGGACTTCATAGCCCAATCCCAGTTTTTCCATTGTTCCCGGACGGTAATTCTCAACCAGGATATCGAAATGAGGGATAAGTTGTTTGAGTATCTCTTTGCCACAGAGATGTTTGAGATTGAGCGAGATGCTTTTCTTGCCGCGGTTGATACTGTGGAAGTATAAACTACGGTCGTTTTTGAAGGGTCCATAGGCACGGGAATCGTCGCCTTTGACCGGAATTTCCACTTTGACGATCTCAGCGCCGAGATCACTAAGGATCATGGTGCAGTATGGACCGGCAAGGACACGGGTGAGATCGAGGACTTTGATGCCTGACAGCGGTTTCATTCCACTTCCTTTTTACCGTTCAAGACGGCAAGGGCTACCTTTTCCGCAGTGATCGGCATGCTCTTGATCCTGATCCCAAGCGCATCGGCGATGGCATTGGCAACCATCGGCGCAGCGGGAAGCATGGTATGTTCTCCGATGCCACGGGCACCATAAGGACCATCCGGTTGGGCTACTTCCACGATGATGGGTATGATCTCATCGGGTACATCCATGGATGTAGGGATCTTGTAATCGGTAAAATTGGGATTGAGCATCCTGCCCTTTTCATCGAAGCGCAAATCTTCGTAGAGTACGGTAGCCAGTCCCTGAAGTAATCCGCCGGTGATCTGTCCCTTGATCAGATCAGGATTGAGCGCACATCCGGCATCCACGGCTTCGGCGGCTTTGAGTACTCTCATCTTGCCGGTATCCCGGTCGATCTCGAGGATGATCGCTCCTGCACCCACGGTGTAATGGACATTGGGATGCCCGCCCTGGCCGGTCTCGGGATTGCCTTTGGTGGATGTAAATTCCGGCATGAACATCCCTCGGCCGATGATCGGACCGCCTTTGAAGGTGCCGTCCCCGGTCATAATGCCATTGATGACAAAATCTCGCAGAGGCAGATGGAATCTATCGTCCGTCCTGCTTTTAACAGCTTCTTCAGCTAGATAGATTGTATCGATCGGCAGATGATGGACGCGGTTGATCAGGGCAATGATCTGGTCACGCGCATCAAGGGCGGCATTTTGAACCGCATTGCCGCAACCCCAGGTGATATGGGATGCCACCGTCTGCCATTCATAAGGATTACGATCGGTATCCGGGGTCTCCACTCGGATCTTGGCAGGCGGGATGGAAAGAACTTCGGCGGCGATCTGAGCCATTACCGTCTGGTACCCCTGACCGATGTCCATACCCGAGATGATCAGGTTGATGCTGGCATCCTCATTAAACTTGAGAAAAGCGGAGGAACTGGCATTGGGAGGCATCGCCGGCGCTTTCCAGAAGAGCGCAAAACCCTTGCCCAACACTTTCGAGGGGTCGGATGACCTCAGGGGCTTGTCCCACTCAATGGCTGCCGTGACCTTATCGATCGCTTCGATCAGTCCATTGGGATTCATCTTGGCGCCATAAGCCGTGGTATCGCCCTCGTTTATGGCATTCATCTTTCTGAATTGAACGGGGTCGATACCCAGATGGTCAGCGATGCGGTCGATGTGTGATTCCAAGCCAAACAACATTTCGGAATAGCCGAAGCCACGATATGGTCCACCTGGGGGTAGATTGGTATAGACGCAGACGGAATCGATCGATACATTGGGTATGCGGTAGGGACCGATGGCAGAAAGTCCAACGGCATTTACCACATTGGCGCCATATTCCACATACGCTCCGGCATCCCAATAGATCTTGTGATCCAGGGCAGTGATGATCCCATCTTGGGTAACGCCCATCCGGAATTTGGCGATCACTCCCAGACGCTGGTAGGTATTGGTGAATTCCTGCTCTCGCGTCCAGCGAAGTTTAACCGCGTATCCTCTCAGTTTGGTAGCCAGCGCTGCCGGAATGATCTCCATGGTCACTCCCGCCTTACCGCCAAAGCCACCACCAACGTGAGGAGTGATGACGCGGACATCTTTGTGCGTAAGTCCCAATGGGGCTAGTGCTTCGGCAAAGAGATTGCGTTGGGTGTACGGTGACTGAGACGAGCTCCACACGGTCAATCTGCCTGAGTGGTCATACTTGCCGATGGCAACGTGCGTTTCGATGGCACAATGGGCATAACGAGGAACGTTGTAAGTATCCTCCAGGATGTAGTCCGCCTGAGCAAAACCCCCGTCCAGATCACCTTTACGGATTTTGCGCCAGTGCGCAATATTGGTGTTTGCCCGGGGGAAGAACCAGGGAACGTGTTCGTAGTCACCCAGATCAGGATGTATGAGCGCGCATGCTTCATCAAGTGCTTGCATCTGATCAGTTAACACCGGCAGGGGTTCATACTCCACGTTTACAAGCCGGGCTGCTTGCTTAGCCGCTTGGGGAGTGCGGGCTACGACCGCTGCCACCTGTTCGCCATAAAAGCGCACCTTTTCTTGGGCGAAGATGTAGCGGTCTTTCATATAGAGCCCGAATTTGTAGGGGAAATCCTTGCCTGTGAAGATCTTGACTACTCCCACGATGCTTTCGGCAGCGGAGGTTTCTATCGACTTAATTAAGGCATGCGCATGGGAACTGGTCACCACCTCGGCATAAAGCAGATTAGCGCCAAAATCGATGTCATCGGTAAAGACCGCCGCACCACTCACTTTTTCCCTGCCGTCGATGCGGATGACCGGGTGTCCGATATACTTATACTGCTTCATTTGTCCTCCTTCCTGGCCACTGCCATGATGGCATGGAAGATAGGAGAGTAACCAGTGCAGCGACAGAGATTGCCGCTCAATGCCTCTTTGATCTCCTCCAGCGTGGGATGAGGGTTGCTTGCAAGTAGTTCGGTGGCAGTTACTATCACACCTGGAGCGCAATACCCGCATTGGAAGGAATTGAAAGCGATAAATGCCTCCTGCAGGGCGGTCAGTTTATCCTTTGAGATACCTTCCAGGGTGAGGATCTCCGTCCCTTCGCATTCGATGGCAAAAATCAGGCAGGAACGGACACTCTTGCCATTCAGCAGCACGGCACAGGAACCGCAATCACCATGGTCACAGCCACACTTGGGACTTTTCACGCCCAGTCTATCGCGCAATATGTCCAGCAACGTCTCATTCGGTTTAACCAGACAGGAACGGATCTCATCATTCAGAGTAAATGTCACTTTCTTCATATCATCCTCCCAGGAGCGAGCGCTGCACGACAGGCTTGCCGGACAAACGGTCATAAGCAGCTGCCAATCCGCGCTGGAGCATTACTTTACAGATATGCATCCGGTACTCTCTGCTTGCCCGGATATCGGTGATCGGGCTTACAACCCCTTCCACCATATCTACGGCATGGCACAGTGTCTCAGGTTCCGGCACCTTGCCTCGTAAATACTCTTCAACAGCGGTAGCCCGCATTGGAATAGGTGTTACCGATCCGTAAGATATACGGTAATCCAAATCTGCCGTCAGCAGGATGGCAAGATTAGCCTGTGCAAGGTCTTCGCCCTGATATCTGCCAAGTTTAACAAAGACGTCTGCTTGCTCCTTAGTGACAAGAGGTATCCTGATCTCCGTCACCAGTTCATCTGCCCGTCTTTGGGTTTTACGGGGAGCAAGGAACCAATCACTTATAGGAATGACCCTCTCCCCCGCCTGGCTGTACAATACCACTTCAGCATTGTAACATAACAGGGGTGGAGCGGAATCCATACAAGGCACTGCCGAACAGATATTGCCGATCATGGTGGCACGGTTGCGGATACCGACCGAGGCAACGCAGGAGGCGGATTCCCATAGCAGATGATACTGCCTTTTAAGGAGTTCGGAAGCCAGCACATCGCTGAATGTGACCAAAGCCCCAATATGAAGCGTGCCATCGATCACCTCGATCCGCTTGAGGTCAGCCAATCCCTTGATATCAACTACCATATCCGGTCTTCGCAAGTCCTCTTTCAGTTCCAGCGCCAGATCAGTACCCCCCGCCAGGATCACTGCTTTGTCCTGGTATTGTGATAACAGAGTAACAAGATCGTCCAGGGTCTGCGGACGCCGGTATTCAAAGTCGTGTGTAACAGGCATCTTGTCTCCTATTCTTCAGTGCAATGTAAAGCGTAACAACTATTCAAGAGCGCCGTAAGAGAGCACCCTGAGATGGAAAGCATCGTCCCTTTACGGTTCCAGGGCAATGATACGGCACATGGAAGACTCTAATTCGATCCCACGCAAGGGAAAGAGCCCGATCCAAAGACGTTTATTGCTCACCTTGTCAATCTCTCCGCCCAGGTTTTCAGCATGAACCAGTTTCTTGGGAAAGAGTTTGAGATGCATCACCTGATAATACTCGTCGGGTGGGAAGGTCTCATCCCAGGTTTTGCTGGTTTTGGATATCAGTTTCTTTTCCGCATCCGTAAATGCTTTGGGATGCCAGTTGCGGATGATCGTATTCATCGGATGATCAGCGCTGCCGCAATCCACACCGATCCACTTGAACTTCATCTCCAGAGCCCATTTATGAAAATCGGGATCGGGTCCGGGATGCTTGACGAAGTAACGCAATTCATCCGATTCTGGCTGATCCCAGGCATACTTATGATATCCCGTATTGATGATCAGAATATCACCCTGGCGGATATCGGCTTTGGACATCAGCAGATCGGGAGAATAGAGGTCATAATCACCCACAGTATCGGACACATCGACGACAACTCCAGCTCCGAGCCATTCTTCCATCGGGACGTTCCCGATGCTCCTGCCGCTGGCATGGAAATGGATCTCGCCGTCGATATGAGTGCCGACGTGGTTGCTTGTGGTAATGACCTGTCCGTTAGCGCCCTGTCCCATGTGCGCTCCAGCGATGCGCTTGAAATACTGGATGCCCAATGGCATATAGGAAGGCCAGGGCGGTGTATGGATGCTCAGACGCTGCGTCAGGTCATATAGTCTGACCTTGCTCATCAATTCAATAAATTCATTAGTTTTCATAAATCACTCCTTTGATAATGCATCTGCCAAACCAGCCATAGCCAGATTAAATGGTTCAATTGGCGCCTGCACCACTCCCGCCCCGATCTGACCGATCCCGGGATCTTTGTGTGCCACTCCGGTGTCGATAAATGGCGTGAGATCGTTATCGATCACTTTTCGGATGTCTATTCCAAGCGGTGTGCCCCGGAAATCCAAAGAGGGGATCTGATAATTAAAGCTTTCTCCAACGCATATCTCATACATCGATCGGGTGTAACGCATCGCATCGGATGCCTTGCCACCGACGAATTGAACGATCGCCGGAGCAGAAGCGATGGCAAATCCTCCCCATCCGGCTGTTTCGGTAATGCTGCTGTCCCCGATATCGGGATTGGCATCCTCTTTGGAATAACCGGGGAAATACAAGGCATCAGGGATCAGTGCCTTGCCGGTGAACCAAGCATCACCCGTTCCAGCCAGGCGAATACCGAAGTCCGTTCCATTGCGTGTCATCGTCAAGACAATACTGCTGTGATCGATCCCCCTCGCCGCATCCAGAATAGACTTGGCAGCTGGCATGGACAGATTGAGGAAAAAATGGTCGTTACCATTGATAAATTCAAGAACCTTGGCGGTATCCCCAGCGTTTTTCATCGTCCTGATCAGAGCCGGCGCTATATGGCGTAAGAGCAGGGAAGTCCCCGCCCGGTTACGGTTATGCACCTCATCGCCCATTTGCAATGCCTGAGCGATGAGATTACCGATATCGATGCTGCCAAGGGAGCGGATCGCCCGATCCAAACAAGGATACAGGATCTGCTCCATCCATCTGAGACGGTCGATCACTGCCGGCTGATACGCGCCATAACGCAAGACCTTACCCAAACCCTCATTCTGAGTGCAATAGGCGTAATTGTCATAGGTCTGATTCCGGATGATGAATACCGGCATGGACGCTGTAATTATCCCTGCCATGGGACCAACGCTGTCATATTCATGGCAGGGGGCAAATTCCATATTGCCGCTGGCAGCAAGACGCTGTGCCTCCTCCATCGTTTGCGCTTTGCCTTCATACAGGATGGCGCCGATGATAGCACCCCGCATCGTTCCACACATCCTGTCCCAGGTCACCGCCGGTCCGGCGTGCAGGATCAGATCATTATGCATGCCGGGTATTACATTGCTGGCGATATCCAGTCCCAAAAGCAACGGCTTGCCATTCTGGATGATCTGCATCACTTTCTCATTTGCTTTATCTATGATATCCAGATGGCGGTCAAGGACTGCCAGCGCTTCGAGATCAGTCGTCGCCGGCGGTTGCCAGTCCACTTCGACCACTGGCGTGTTTACTGATCTCAGCGTATCGGCAAAGGACTTCAGCCCGATATTGATCACCTCAATATCTTTATCAAGGCCTCTGATGGATTGCGCTCCGACTGGTTTATTCTTCAATTGCACTAAGATCTCCTCAGAGTTTGGATGATGGACATAGCGATTTCACATGCCTCGGCATTGGATCCGGTCACTACGGCACCGCTGGCTTTGAGCGCAGTGATCACTTGCGACCTGTTCTGCGGATCTTCATCGGTTCCGACCACGGGACAGATCACCACAACACCATGCTCTGCAATAATTTTACTTATGACCGGAGCCAATTCCTCCTGCGGCACCGGATGAGAACCAAATCCCAAAACCACGTCCAACAGGATGACACCCGTATCCTCGCGTTTGCTAAAATCCTCAATGACTTTAACCCTGAGGGCGTAATCGATCATCGGATGCAACCTGCCCACGGTAAACTCGTCCGCTCCCAGATCAAGGATCACGTCCTCCATGCTCTCGGTCAAACCCTCGATCCGGTAGGAAGGCTCCAGCGGAGCATTGCTATAGGCATAGCGATCCATTTTTTGATGATAGATGACCTGCGCCTCATAGCATAGAGTGCCGCCGCTATACAAAGCACAAAGGCGAAGCCGTTCGGGTTTCCGGGGCAATGTAATCAGTTTACGGTTGGGATAGATATCACCGCTTTGACCCTTACTGTTTCCTATCGAGGTCTGATCGCCAGTAGCCAGACGGCAAGCAAGGACCGCCGCAGCCGCCAGATTGGGCGCGGGATAGACGTTTTTCAGAGAAGGTGGGGCAAAAGGCACCATCAGATCTACCACCGCCGGTTTCGCAGTTGTGGCGAGCACTGACCAGATATGATCCATCACTTCCTGATCCGGCACTTTGCTGATCAGGACGATGACCTTAGTGTCAGCATCATCGATCAGATATCGCAGGCAAGCCATCAACATCAGCCCGCCGATCTGTTTTTTGCCGTCTCTGCCACCGGTGCCAAAAGCCTGGGAGATACCGCAACCCTTGTTGTGGATGAGGCAACTTATTTCTTGCAGACCGGTTCCGGCTGCCGAGACGATACCGATATTGCCACGCCTCACCTGATTGGCAAATGCCAGTGGGATGCCGTTGATGATCGCCGTTCCACAATCCGCTCCCATCATCAGCAGCCCCCGGGAGAGTGCATATTCCTTTAGTTCCCTTTCCGCTTCGATACTCACGTTATCGGAGAATAACATCACGTGCAACCCCCTCGATAATGCCTTTCTTGCTTCCCGCGCAGCGTATTTTCCCGCTACCGAGATCAGTGCCAGATTGGCCCGTGGCATGATCCTGAGTGCTGAATCAATTGTGCGGGGCTTGCTCTCCGTCGCCGATGATTCGGCACCGGAAGCGAATCCTTTTGCTATCCGATCCCTTGCCAGATCGATTACCTGACTGGCAATATCCTCTGTCTCAGCGACCACGCCGATGCAGATATCAGCGGGATCGGCAGTATCAAATCCGTTCATCTTAATCCCTGTCGCTTGCAAAATCGCCAGATTTCCCGGCGTTGCCATGATCGCCACGGCATCGCTCACACCGGTTTGCGATCGCATCTCTTTGGAGATCAGCATCAGTTTTACGGAGTCCAGATACTTACCTTTTATGATAACGCTTTCTGTGTGCATATCACATCCTTTTCCAGTCATGAATAAATGCAGTAACAAATCCCGCCAGTTTATCCGCGCCGGAGGTCTCTCCGCTCTGAAACACCGCCTGAACCGCTGTCTCCAGGTAAGGTGATCCGTCCCGCAAAGCCAGCGCCAGTCCTTTCCAATCGGCATCAAACCATCCGTGATATGCCTGATGCTGCATGGTATTGGTCAGTGCATTCGCCCCGACGGAGAGTAAGTATATCATCTGACGGATCTTTGACAATTCTTTCTTTGCGTCGAGGAGATACATACCCATCAACAGACCACAGATAAAATCATCCCCCGATGGCGTAAGACCATAGCCACAACCCTGGAAAAGACCGATCCCCTCGCTGATCTTACCTCTCACAAGACGATCATAAGCCTTGTGAAACCGGTCTTTAAACACATGATCAATGGCGGAGACACAATTGCCGGATATTCTATGATGCATCAGGAAACAAAGATCATTTCCCCTGCTGTTCCGATGCAGTGTTTCGCTGAGACGAGATATGGTATCGTCCGCAAGCGCTGATGCGAACTGACCCATCTCCGAGCAATAGATACGTTCCCTTCCATAGTGGATGACGGTATCGTCATTGATCAACACTTGACACGCCTTGTGCTCCACCGTCCTTATGCCCGCCAAGTCATACAGATCCAAACGTATCCGCATAGCACCGGCACAGATATCAGTCCCGACGATCGAAACCACCCGGTCTTCCCATTTAAAATTGATCACAGCGTCATAGCGTGATACAATCCGGTCAAACCTGCCCGTGGGAAAGGTATCGCCGACATCGATCAGATCCGCCGCCGCCGGGCTGTTCTCCAGGTTATCCGCTATCACTCTCATACTGCTCATTATTTCAATATTCCTGGCAGCTTGATAGATGTCAACTGAAATCACATCAAACGACCTACTGTCCGTTCGCCATTCTTGCCGGATCGGCAAGATGACCGGGGGCATGCCACCCATTTCGCCTAAAATCCTGCAGCGGATTTGAAACCATGTTTCTCCCGAGATACAGCCGAGCACTCGGCAGGATCTCGGGATTAACCTGACTTAAAGGCGAGTAATTTCTTTTTCACGGCCACAATATCTGGCGATTCCAATAAGTGCAATGGTCTCCAATACCGCTTTCTCACGACCTCAACATCTAAGAGCGTTGCACATACTCGAATCACCAAATTTCGGGAACGTGAAAAAACTAAATCGTCTCTCCTTCCAGCGTTCAGTAATTTGAAAGACAGATAGTTTGGATACTCGTTGAGTCAACCGCTCTGAGTTATCAAGCGGTCTCAAGAAGGTTTAGATTCCCCGCGGAATAGTGCTTTTTCCTTAGTCCTCCCTGCTTCATAACCTTAGTATAACCT
>CAYZZE010000061.1:0-14144 GCA_964482845.1 uncultured Candidatus Cloacimonadota bacterium | reverse complement strand
AAGCTAACATATTTCAAATGGCTTAATTTGGACATTTGAAAGCGAATTGGTATCAGGATCGGACAAATCATACCAGCCCTGTAACAACATCACCCGAAACATCTTCACCGGATCATAAGAATCCCGACCTGCAACCTTTGTCCGGTGGGGATCAAGAGGTTCCAGATACTTTTTCACCTTGTCCCAGTTCACCATCTCTTTAAACTCTAACAAAAAGTGCTCTATCTGGTTCAATCTGTTCTGTATGTCATAGTCGGTCATGGTCATCTTATCTCTGCGCATGGTTAATCTCCTGTTCTTGATAAGATGACAATATGTAGTGCTATCTAATTTGTCAAGAGATTTTTACATTATTGAAATAGTGAATTTGCAGTGCAAACTGCTACCTCCAACTTCCGACTTTCTCGCTATTATGTGCAAAGGTCTTTGGTAGTGTGTGGATGGGTCGAGGGGTGTTTTGGCAACTTTTCCCTTGACAGTATTGATGATATTGTGACGCTGTCGTGCTGGGAAAAAATAGAAATAATAGAGCATAAATAAAGGAGTCAGAGATGCTTACCATTGATTGGAAAGAGCGGCTGAACAAGGATGCGGATGATTATCTGGCGAATAAACTTCCCCGGAACGATTATGATTTTGAGCGAATCTTCATCGCCTATCCGGAGCGGGTCAATGGTAAGATCCCCAACGAGGTTATCACTTTCGTAGCGCAGATATTGGTTCAAAAGATCGGGAAAAAACACGAGCAATACATACCTTTCTACCAGTATTTATGGAACAAGAAGGGGGATCAGGGGCGGAGCGCCTTCATTCATATCATGTCAAAACTCTGCGCCAAACAGCCATCCACCTATATTCCCCTCGTGGAGGATGCGATGAAAGATGCACCGGCACATGATCTTGGCGCCATCTTTGATAAAGTCATGTTTCCCCTGCTAAAAAAGCAACCGCACGACTATCTTGCCCATATCTACAAATGGCTGGGTACGCCTTCCACGGCTCGGGGCAAAGCGGCTTTGAATATGCTTTTACGCTTGCTGAAGAAGATGCCTGAACTGGTGGAGCCGGTAATGGATCACTTTCTCCATGCTTGGAATTATCCATTGACCGATCAGATCCCAGCCCATATCGCCCTGCTCAAATCGGTGCAAAAACTTGACTTGCAACGGTATACAAACGTGTATCGGGATCATGGCACCACTCGTGACCCTCAAATTGTGGAGATCCTCTGCGGAGCGATAGTGGATTATTCTGAGGAAGTGGAACGCTCGGTGGAGAACTGGACGCATAGTGGAAATGCCCGGATCAAGAAAGCAGCCACCGCCGCCTTGAAGATATTGAGGAAGAAGAAGGTCTGAGGTTCGGCGTTTTGGATCATGCTCTCTATATCACCAAACAGGGGATGGAATTGCTCCAGCGCCGCATCTCTCACTTGAGGAACAACGAGCGTCCCGAGGTGATCAAAGCGATCGCCACTGCCCGGGAATTTGGCGATCTGAGCGAAAACGCGGAATACAAAGCAGCCCGGGAGCGGCAAAGAGAAATAGATGCCGAGATCGACTACCTTCGCCGGCGAAGCGCACTGCTCAAAGTAGTGGACATCGATCCCTTCCCGCGTGACATGGTCAGATTTGGCTTTTGTTGTGAGACAGTGGAGGTGGACAGTGGCGAACATCGCTGGTATCATCTGGTGGGAGTGGAGGAGTTGAACTATATCCACGAAGAAGGGGTCATGCCGGTTTCGGTCGTATCTCCCATCGGCAAGGCACTGATGGGCAAAAAAATAGGTGAGATCTGCACCGTAAATGCTCCGATGGGATTGCGGCACTTGCGCATTCTCGCAGTTAGATGAAATGAGACAAAAAGACCAATAAATGGAGATCACATGAAAAAGAAAGAAAGCGCCACCAACCCACTTTTCTACGAACGTAAAAACTTCTGGAAAGAGGCGCCTTCCGCTGACCGTGAGGCGGCGATGAACTTTGCCGTGCCTTACAAACACTTTCTTAATACCGCCAAGACCGAACGCGAAGCGATCGCTTATACGCGGGAGGTCTTGCACAAAAACAACTTCAAGGATATCAAAGACAAGAAAAAAAGTAACCGCATCTATTCCGTTTTTCGCGGCAAGACCATCGCCATTGCTGTGCTTGGCAGCAAAGTTCTGACCGAGGGATTCAACCTCGTGGGTGCCCATATCGACGCTCCGCGCGTTGATCTCAAGCAGAATCCGCTCTACGAGGACCCTGCCAGCAGCATGCTGTGCGCCAAAACGCACTACTATGGCGGGATCAAGAAATATCAGTGGGTATCCACTCCCCTGGCGCTGCATGGCGTGGTTGTCCGCAAAGACGGCAGTATCGTCAATATCTGCATCGGCGAAAAAGATGAAGAGCCAGTTTTTATCATTCCCGACCTCTTGCCCCATCTTGCTGGTAAAGAACAATATACTAAGAATATCGGTGATGCCATCGACGCATCCAGAATGAACCTGGTGTTCAGCGGTATGGTAGAACCCGGTAGTTCAGAAAAAGACGCCGCCCGCGCCTATGCCCTGAAACTCCTCAATGAACGATATGGTATCACTGAACATGATTTTATCTCCGCCGAGCTGGAATTGGTGCCAGCTACTCCGGCACGCGATGCTGGGTTGGATTCCAGCATGGTGGTGGGCTATGGCCAGGATGACCGGATCTGTGCTTATACTGCCTTACAGGCAATATTGGCGAATCTGGAAGCCAAACCCAAGCGCACGATGATCGTCTATTTTTCGGATAAGGAAGAAGTGGGCAGCCAAGGCAATACTGGTGCTCATTCGATCTTTCTACGGGACTTTATCGGGCATTTGCTGGAACATTCCGGACTGCCCAATATTTCTGCGAATTTGCGTAAGACCTTCATGAATTCGCAAATTATCTCTGCCGACGTCAATGCCGCCGTCGATCCCAATTATCCAGGCGTCTATGACCGCCAAAATGCCATTCTGTTCAATTATGGCGTGGGGATCGCCAAATTTACCGGCAGTGGCGGGAAAAGCGGGTGCAATGATGCCAATGCCGAATTCAGTGCTCATGTGGCGCGCACCTTCGATCGCGCGGGAGTTTTCTGGCAGACCGGCGAACTCGGCAAAGTGGACGAAGGTGGCGGCGGAACAATTGCTCACATCCTCGCCAATATGGGCGCTGAGGTCATTGACTGTGGCACCGGACTGATGGGGATGCACTCCCTATATGAAATGTGCAGCAAAGCAGACCTATATTCTACCTTCCGCGCTTACCAGGCATTTTTGCTTGCAGATTGAATAATTCGTACAAAGAGGAGAGAAGTATGATTAGATTGATCGCACCGGCGCTTGTCCTCGTCCTGTTGGTCGGTTGTGTTAGCAACAAGACCTTTCAGGCAGAGCGGGTCAAGATGGATGAATTGCAAAAGATCAACGACGATCTGATGGTTTTGCTTGCCTATATGAATCGTGATATTGAACGGATCGGTGAAGAATTGAAGGGAGTGGATCGTAGTTTTCAGGAACTGGACACGGAGATACTGGATCTTAAAAAAAGGCTGAGCTGGATCTATGAGAACTATGCTTATACCAATCGGATCGATGACCTGGAGACCTATGCCGACCAGATCGCTCAATCGCTGGAACTGCTCCGTGACGATGTTCTGGCATATGGATTTGTTCCCGAACGCCTGATGGACATTGATGATGAATTTGTCGAACTCCACGACGAATTTCAACAAATTGAGGAGACGGTCAACGATTTTTGGGAAAAGAACCGCATCGCCATGGCCAATCTGGTGACCGAAGCGGAATTGGCGCGTGAATTGAACCGGATAGAAACGGAAATTAAGACCCAGCCGGAGATCCGGGAACCGGTCGAAGAGATCACCGCCCTGAAACGTGAAACGGGAGAAATGAAGGAACAGGTGCAATCGCTGGTGACCGATATGATACAGGTCAATCAACAGATCAAGGTTTTGACCCAAGACGTGCAAAACCTGATCAAGAGATTGGAACAGCCCACGCCCGACATCCCGGTCCAGGTTCATTCCGCTGACAAGCCTGCTACTCCGCCAACACAGGCATACAACTCAGCCAAAAACACTTACGATCGGCGTAACTGGGAACATGCGATCAGATCATTTGAGGATTTTATTGCCCAAAACCCGCATGACCCCCTGGCGGCAAATGCCCAATACTGGATGGCTGAATCATATTATGCCGCAGGTAATTACCGCAAAGCACTCCGGGAGTTTGAGATGGTTATAGAACGCTATCCTACCTCACCCAAAGCCGCCGATGCCCAAGTAAAGATCGGATTGTGTTACATCAAGATGAATGATCTTGAGATGGCGAGGATTTACCTGCGCCGAGTAAGGTCTACGTATCCCAGTTATGAACGCCAGACACTGGTGGATTCGCTCCTAAACCGGATCGGCCACTAATAGAATGTTCAGACCTGAGTTGTCCGTTCTGATAATCCTGATTTTGACGGTGTCGCTCTCGGCGCAGATCCAGAGGGAACACCCCTATGGTGAAGTTGCCGAAGGACTGATCCAGTATATTGATACCTCACTGCCGGTGATAATTGAAGTTGTGGGCGGAGATTGGACGATACCACTGCAGACGGAGATCCGTTCTCGTCTTCTGGAAAAGGGTGCGGATATCCGGGAAGTGGATGATCGTCTCCAGATCCCAGAGAATCTTTGGGATGACCAGATCCCGGAGCAGGTGTTGCTCCTCTCCAAACTCAGCGCGCTGGGCTTGGATTCTGTCATCGTGGTACAGATCCGTCTGGATCTCCAGTGGCAAATCAGGGAACAGCGCAAGTTTTTCTCATATCGGCGGGAACGACTACCGGTATATAACTTTCATATCCGAAGTATGCAATTGCCCGAATTCCGTCTCTTGCGTATCGGAACCTACTCACACGTGGGCGATCCAAACCCGATCGACCGAACTCAGCAATACCGTCTCAAATGGTTTGAACCAGTGATCACCTCGGTTGCACTTGCTTCCATTATTTATCTCTTGTGGACTATCGAATAAGGACATCATCAATGAAAAAAAGCATCATTCTTCTCTGCCTGGCAATGCTCATGATCATCGGCTGCTGGCAAAACAAGCCCATCTTGAGCGCACAGGACAAAATGACCCTGGCGGATCAATATTACAGCGCCGGAAAATACGCCAAAGCCGTCCACCTCTACAATGAGATCAGTTTCGAGCGCCGAAGCGCTCAGACCGCCCTCGCTCTTTTGCGTATGGCTGACAGTTATTTCAGGATGAATAAATTTACCGATGCCCGTCTGGCTTATTTGCAGTTGATCAATCTCTTACCTGACCATCCCGAAGTCAATTTTGCCTATTACCGGATCGGCGTCTGTCTCTTTGAAGAGTCGCTACCTCCGCAATATGACCAGACCGGGACCTCCCAAGCCATCGATGCTTTCCGCACTTTTATCGATCGCTTCCCCAATGATGTCCGCTATAAAGAGGCGATCGATTACATTCGCAAAGCGCAGTATAAACTGATCGAAAAGAAGCTTTACAATGGCTACATCTACTTCATGATGAAGGACTACAGCGCTGCCCTGATGTATTTTGACGAGATCACCGAACTGGGCAACCTGGATCGTATTGACCGTGCTGCGTTATATTACACGGTCATCCTACACCACCGTCAGGGAAACCTTATGGATGCCAAACGTTATTATGAACGGCTGCGTTCACGCTACCCCGGCGCCAGGGAAGTCCGCAAACTTGCCAGATACTTCAAATAAACCCCTGAATAGTTCGACCGCCATTCCTGCTGGTGCGATTGCCCTGATCGGCGGAAGGTTTGATCCCTTTCATCGCGGGCATCTCCACATTGCTATGCAATTATTAAAACTTACCCCCATCAGCAAAGCGGTATATGTGCCCAATGACCGGCATGGTTTCAAGGATGCCGCGCTGCTGGACTTTGGCCAGCGTATGGGCTTGATCCGCTGTGCCATCAAAGATCACGATCGACTGGAATGCTGGGATGCGGACAGCAGCATATTTGGCTCCGGCTGGACGGATGAATTGATGCAGCGCTTACGGGTCTTGCATCCGGACGCATATTTCTGCTTAGTGACCGGCGCTGATAATCTATCATCCCTGACCCGCTGGCACAACTTTGCATGGCTGGCGGAAAACGTCCATTTTATCATCGTTCCCCGTGCTGGTCACGGTGATGATCATCAGATCCTTTCCCGTATCCGCCATTCATGGGTGGGGATGCCGCTGGTGATTGTCTCCTCGAGCGAGATCCGCTCGCGGGTCAAGAAGGGAAAAAGCATCACTGGGATGGTGCCAGCCTCGATAGAGATGGATATCATCCGATTCTATGGCAAAGGGACTGATTGAGGATCGTTCGGGATGGGTAAGCAAAACTCGTTTTGGGATAAAATTCCGCTGAGCAAGCAGCAAAGTTTTGGAGAGGAGATCGCCAATAGCGTGACGCATGGCACCGGCGCCGGCTTGAGTATCGCCGCCCTGGTCATCCTTGTTGTTTTCGCAGCACGTCAAAGTGATGCTTGGAAGATCGTCTCCTTCAGCATCTACGGCGCCACGTTGTTTACGCTATACCTTGCCTCCACGCTATATCATGCTTTTCCTCAACCCAGGTTAAAACAGCTCTTCCGCATCTTTGACCATTCGTCCATATTTCTTCTGATCGCCGGCACTTATACTCCGGTGACTCTGATCGCCTTGCGGGGAGGATGGGGTTGGACGCTTTTTGGGGTGATCTGGGGACTGACCATTTTCGGCATCAATCTCGAGATCTTTGCCATGAGGAAATTCCGCTTCCTATCCGTTGTAATCTATATCGTCATGGGTTGGATGGTTTTGATGGCGATCAAGCCATTGATGCGGGTAGCGCCATCCGGTATGCTCTTGTGGATGCTGCTGGGCGGAATATGCTATACCGTTGGCGTCTTGTTTTATGTCTGGAAGCGCCTCCCTTATCATCATGCCATCTGGCATCTTTTTGTCCTCGGCGGCAGCATTTGTCATTTTTGGGGGATGCTACTGCTGGGTAATTCCGGATAATCGGGCGAGTTTTAATTTGCCCCCAAGATGATAACAGGATAGATTATGAGAACGGAAACCAAACGTATCCTTGCCATCCACGACCTTTCCGGATTCGGATTCAGTTCGTTGATGGCAGTCATTCCGATCATGACGGCAATGGAGATCCAGGTCTGTGCCCTGCCCACCGTCATACTTTCTGCCAACACCTGCTATGAAGGCATCAAAAGCATTGATATGACACCTCACCTCAGAACATTTGCCCGCCACTGGCAGGATCTTGATCTTCATTTCGATGCGATATACAGCGGTTTTCTGGGTTCGCCGGAACAAGCATGTATCGTGGCTGACATCATGGCGTATTATCGGGAACGGAATGTGCCCTGCATTGTTGATCCAGTGATGGCGGACAAGGGTGAACTTTATTCCTGCTATGACCCTGGCATCATTGATGCCATGCGCCATTTGATCAAGCAGGCGGACATCATTACTCCCAATCTCAGCGAAGCGGCATTTTTACTGGACGAAAACTATCCCGAACGGCTCAGCGCCGGACAACTGGAGAAATGGACACGCCGGCTGGGCGAACTCGGATGCCGCAATGCCATCATTACCGGTGTTCTGCTCAAGGGCGTCAATTCCCAACACTCCATCTCCGCCTATAATATCGAACACGACCAATACCGCCACCTCCAGCACAAGGCGTTTGCCGGCGATTTCCCTGGTTCCGGTGACATTTTTACCGCTGTGCTGACCGGTGCCCTTGTCTGGGGAAAGTGTTTGGTTCGCGCCATCGATCTCGCGGCCGATTTTGTCTGTAATACAATAGAAAGCACTGCCTTGGCGCCGCGTCCATTGTGCGAGGGGATCGCTCTGGAGAAGACCCTGCACCGCTTGCGAAACATTCCGGATGCCTGATCCCGCAGGCATTTGCGTCACTGATCTCGACGGGACGCTGCTAAACAACGAACGCCGCATTTCGCCAGCCAATATCGAGACCTTGCATGAAATTGAGATGTCACTTTCAGCCAAGCTGAATTGTGCCTTCAAAGATTGTATCTGACTTGTCTGATCTTTGTTTTGGCGATCATAACCACATTATCCGATGGCACATACACTACTATCCTCACAGTGCTTTCTAAGCTGAAATGTGTCCAAATCGCAGGGCTCATAACAAGGATATACACCCACATGCCCTGAGACCATGGGATCAGGATGCTCTTGATGCCATAGGACTTATTCTTGGGTAAGGGCATTACTAACTATCTTGCCTGTACCTGCCTCATAGGCTTCTTTGAGCCCCAGCGCGCTGTGGGGGGGGTATATCAGATTGGCATAGCGGCAATGCGCGTCAATCAGATACAATCAGGGACTCCCCTCGAGGCTTGGGATTAGCTTTATGATCTCAGTAACAGCCTTAGCAGATGCACTGCCATCAAGATTGTCAAACATGATCTGTCTTGCACTTTCTCTCCCTTGGGCTTGGTATCCGGGGTTGTTGAGGAGCTTTTGAATCGTCTCAGGAAGTTCATTAAATGACGATATTTGCAGCGAAAACATGGCAATCAAAGCATCGATTTCATCTAAGCGGCGTTTGGCTTTATGGGTCTTAAAAGTAATAATGGGGATATCCAAGGCACAAAACTCTGCCAACATCGAGCTGCTATCTCCTATACAGACATCAGTTTGAGTCATCAAAGGCAATGTATCAGCCGTATCGATGATTGGTCTTTGGATAGAGGCACATAGAGTATCTACGATGTGTTGTGGAGTCCAAGGATGTACTGATACCAAGATGTTGTACATCCCGCTCAGAGACGCCAGCTTGTCGTACCATTCCTGAATGGCAGACATTCCAGATTTTGCCCAAGTAGCACAAAAGAATAGGCAGGATTTATTGTCATCAAGGTCGTATTTCTTGCGCAGTTCGCAAATCTGTCTGGGGGTATATTCTCCTCTTAGTGCAGGATCGAGCTTGGGAAAGCCAATGGCTTTACCACAGGATACACCGATCTGTTGCGCTGCTTCCAAATCCTTGGCACTGCTGAACATGTAGAGGTCAAACTGATTGTAGTTGGCAGCTTTGGTCATCTTTTTGAAGTGATATGCTCCGTGCCTCAGTCCTATCTTGACAATAGCTTTACAGGGAAACTTGTGGGTGGCATGGCGACACATAATCACGGCTTTCGGAAAAAGAAGCAGTTTTTTACATTGAATTCCATGGGATGATAGATGCGCTCTCACGATTGGGTTTGGAGAGACGCAAGTAACATTATTCAAGTGCTTTAGTACAGGAGCGAAAGCATAATAGTCGATAAGCTCCGGGCAATAAAAAACTATTGGCATGGGTAACTTCAAAAGCCTTTTAATATGCCAGATTAAACTAAATGGGGGTCTCAGAAGATATTGGCTGAAAACCATAACTGAGAACCCTATTTTGTTAGCATCAGATACTTGGTGATGGCATCAGCGACGCACTGTTCGTAGGAAAATTTCTCTTGAAAATACTGCCATCCTTTGTTTGAATATTGGTAATATCCGGCGGAATTGATCAAAGCGCTGATCCCAGTATGTTGAGCTTGAAACTCGAATAAGTGAAAACCCTTGTCGGAAACGCCAATATCAAGAGCAAGCGTGGGATTTTGCAGCGTGTGATGGATGTTCATCGCAAAATCCAGCATCCCCTCTGGGATCAAGGTATCATATACAAAACGTTTGGATCCGCTAGCACGAAAATCACCTTCTCGATTCATGCGGCGGATTGGATAAAAGCGATCACCCAATATCAACACTCGATAATCACACGTTAAATTGGGCACGAATTCCTGCAGCACAAAGGGTATCTCAGGCTTTATATAATCGGCGTAAGCTCTATAATTTTGGCTTCCATCCAAATCTGGGTATCCTGCAAAGCGTTCATTCTGCCGAAAGAGTTTGCGTCTCAAAAGGTCTATTCTCGTAGCTATTCCAAGCGGTTTTTCCAGCTTGTGAATCATTAGCATCAGTTCAGCATGGGAACGAGCCAGAAAGACACCTTTGCCGTTTGATCCATCGATTGTTTTGAGTACTACGGGATATTTGATGTCATATTTCCTAACTTCTCGGGAGCTGCTACAATATATTTCCCACAAGTCTTTAATGCCATGTCGTTCCGCAAAAAGTAGTTGATATCCCTTGTTTTCATGACACCTCAGCAAATCATAAGAGGGTATAATTCTATTTCCCCTTTCTTGCAGATCAGCCATGGCGTCAATGATGTATCTACGCAGGTTTTCACGCTGGCTAAAAGTATAAAAAACCTGTGTGTCCGTGAGACGAACAGAGCCATTGACTATGTCCGAAAATTCATATACGGAAGTATGAACACCAGCATTATTCAAATGTTTGGTTAACAAATCCACATTCATAGAAATCCATGGCTTGCGTGTTTGTCCAAAGAACCGGTCATATCCTGTCAAGATATGTATGTTCATAATTTCGTCCTGTCAATTCTTGTTTATTCTTCACTATCGGCTCTAAAGCCCTGATGCAAACATCCTGTGCTTCCTGATAGTCCACGGAATCAATTCTTTCATTGTTTCTGGAAGTTTCTTTGGCTTTTGGTAAGACGTATGCGTGTTTTGTTTTATTTGGTGGCGTCCAGTGATTGCAAAAGAAATGTCCGAATATGCACATCGTGGGTATCCCGGCTGCTATGGCAAGATGCCTGGGTCCATTATCATTACCCAAATACATATCTGATTTCTCAAATAGGGCATAGAGAACTTTCAAACTTCCGATTTCATACTCGGTTGAGGGCTTGTGAGTTTTCATACCCTTAATGACTTCATCAACTAAGTATTTTTCGCCTGGTCCCCATGTAAAGAGAAAATTGACTTGATAATGACTGTAGATGTGGTCGCAAAGCTTCGAGAAATTATGGCTTTTCCAGGTTCGATATGGCACCTTTGAAACTGGTGAAACGGCTATTGTCAAATGCTCCTGATTGATACGAAGTTTGTCAAAAATCTCCTGTGCGAGTTGCCTGTCTTGATCAGTGATATAAACTCGAGGTTCAACGGGTTGTATATCTTGATTGAGAATGGATTTGACCACTGCGAACTTTTCAAACGCAGCATATTTTTGCACATCAATTGGAGGAGAAAGGCGTGAATAAATGCAGTTACGATGTTTCCCCCTGAAAGAGATCTTCAGACGGGCTCGGATAAAGTGGGACATCACATAAGTACGGGGATTCTTCTGAAAATCCACTAGGATATCAAATCTATTATAGCATAAACTGAGCAGGAAGAAAATATTCTTTAGAAGCGGTATCTTCTTTTTCCAGATGATAAGGTTGTTTATATGAGGATTGTTTTCCAAAATTGGAGCGGAAGAATCACTGGTTAAAAATGTGATTCGCGCCTGAGGGTAGGTCTTACGCAGGGCATACAACGCAGGCTCACACATCAGAGTATCCCCGATTGCTGTAAGCTGTATGATGATTATGCTGTTAACTTTTATCATTATGTTTCTTTTCCTTGAGATACATAAACTTCAAGAAGACACTCCAACCGCCAAGCATGCAAAGAATCAAGCCCTGAAAGCCATCAAGAAACCCAAGATAAAAGACATAGTGCTTCAAAAACTTTCCCATTGGTCTAAAGATAAGATGCCAAAACCGGACTCTCTTGCCTGAGGCATACATATCTTCTGCCTGCCAGTTTGCATATTTACACATCTTATCAATATGTTGTCTGAGACTTTGGATCGGATCGTGGACAAGGTAGTATATCCTGTCCATATATTTCTTGTTATCAAGCCGTATTGAAGCATGCACCTTGACCTCACGCCAGTATCTTGTCGCAACTTTAGTTAAAACCAGACGTTTCCCGTAGCTGCTAAGGTAATCTTTGTGGGAGAGAAGTCTACCCATAAAAATAGTTCTTGTACGAATGAGATATCCATCATAAAGACCCTTTTCTGTCCTCAATACATCGATTATCTTGTCTCTCAGTTTATCCGGACAATACTCATCCGAATCGATTATAAATACCCACTTTGTGAGGACATGCGGCATTCCCCATATTCTTTGTTCTCTGGCAGTTGTATACTGATGTTGATACAATCTGATCTGCCTATAGGACTGCAATAAATCAATAGTACCATCATCACTAAATGAATCAATCACGACAATTTCGTCACACCATAGAACGCTATCTATACATTTTCGGATTGTCCTGATGTTGTTTTGGGTAAGAATAAATGCTGTAACATCAAGCGCCATAAAACACACTCAATACGGAGGAGTAAAAAGATTCTAAGTGATTTATCTGATGTTCCATCGAATAACTCTCCCGAATGTCTAATACCATCCGGACAAATCCGTCCCAAGAACTATTGATGTCCAGACCATCCAGTTGGGAAAGCAGGATGCCAACTTTGTTTTCAACGACAAATCTGGAAACTTCGTCCAAAGTATCTTGAACAACCACTGGCAAACCTGCACAAAGGTAGTCAAACGTCTTGTTCCCAAAGGCATACTTGATTGCTGAAAGCTTTTTAATTATCGTATCATTGAACATGACCAAACCAAAATCGTAGGCGGATAACTCAGTGATTAACCGGTGATATGGCTGTTTTTCGTGCAGTACAATATTGGGGATAGCCTTATATGCCAAGAATTTCTTGTTGTTACTCGGATACAAGTGGATGATATACTTATCTGGATTGAATGTTCTGAGCTGATCTACGATACACCGATGGTCACTTTGCTTTTCCGATAATCGTCCTTGATACACTATATGAATCTTCCCGTCTTTAGCTCTGAGTTTGGGTAAAAACCTGTCTGGTGAAAGTAAGTGCGCAGACGGATAGTAGTTCCCGAAAACGAGCTGGAGTTCCGTGAATTTGTAATATTGCTTTGCTGCGTCAAGATAAGATTGAGAAGGATAAACAACCCCTGCAGAGTTCTCGTTACACATTTTTTCCGCTTTTTTTTCTTTGTTGCTGAGGTGATGTTTGAAGCTAAGAAAATCATGACAATCATAAACGATAGGTACATTGAGCTTTGACTTGATCATAGTGGCACACAAGACATCCGGTTGATTGTGATAATGGATGATAGAAATATCATGTTCTGCTATTAGCTTGCGGATTGTCTTCATGACTGAAATGCGATACTTAAATTTTGTTAGAGACTGATAAATCGAGTTACTGTAGCCGTAATTGGTATATGGATCCTTACCCCGAAACAATAGATGTATACTGATCCCCTTTTTTGACAGGGCTTCTGCGTACTTGATATTCCTGATACATGGAGAGCCGTCTTGGATGAATAGAAGGATTGGGTTTTTTTCGCTCATTTCTAAAGCTCCTCCCAAGATGGCATCACCTACCTGATCCTGATTGAAATACTCCAAAGGATTGGCTTGGATAGCGTTCAAACATATAGTTACGCACGTCCCCTATCGTTTTGTCAAGTAGGTTAACAAAAAACATCCGAGGCGCAAAATAGCAGAGGTTTTTTAGCAAGATCAAGACCAAGATCACCATGTGAAACCAATACTTAAACATCATCCGGTAAATCTGGATGAGATTAGTCCATTTGCGTTTTTCAAGTTTTCCCATTCCGCGTACTATAAAAAAAGCCAGCTAAAGCTGGCAAGAAAAATCTGGCACGCCCAAAGTGATTCGATCCTCTAACCATCTGTTCCGTGCTCAGATACTCTATCCGGTCGAGCTAAGGACGCACAGTATAGCCGCAGAAATATGCACCCATATTCTGTATAAAAAAATCGATCAATAGGTATTTGGTGTTCAAGTCTTTTGTAATGTGACAGCGAAAACTGCAGATTGAGCAGCGAAATCTGCAGTTTTCGTTGTCATGTTGCAATAGTGCTTTCTCCTGCATTCTCCCTGCTTCATAACCTTAGTATAACCTTACGGTCGTAAGGTTATACTAAGGTTATACTAAGGTTATCAAGCAAGGAGGACATAGTTGACAGAACCTGTCGTTATTCCAGCACCACCAGATGTTAGGCGGTAACTTCAGTCACCGTTCCGAACGCCACCCGTGATCAGCCCGCAAGGGCATCCGGAC
>CAYZZE010000060.1:0-14591 GCA_964482845.1 uncultured Candidatus Cloacimonadota bacterium | reverse complement strand
GCCTGTATCTCACTATGAAGCTTTACGATACCCTTTTAGAGCAAATATGGATTTATCCATCTCTTCTATTTCATCTTCGTACCAGTGTCTGTTCATGAACTGCCTCAAAACCGAGTCATAGTTTTGCAGGAGCAGGTTAACGTCTTTATAGCCAAGAGATAAGGCATACTGAAGCAGGCGTTTCGCATTGTTAAGACCGTTGAATAATCGGCAACACCGGATTTATCCGGTTGTTGTACCGGATTTATCCGGTGTTTCTGATTATTCAACGGTCTATTTGACTTGACTAATTTGCGCTATTCTCAGAAAATCCATCTTATCACCTCGTTATTGTTAGTTGTGCATATGCATACGCAACAATAATATACGGGGTGATTTTGTCAAGAAGTATTTTTAGCTATTTTACTGCCTCTCAATCACTTGAACTGCTGGGAAAGATTAGTTAACTGGCATATGTCTCTCGTTCGGACTGAAGTCCTCACAATGTCTGGAAACCCTGACGGGTTGGGTGGTAGGTTTGCCTGATAACGGTGTTTGAAACCACCGCCTAATATCTGATGGGGCGGGAAAACTTATTCTATTCGTCTGATGGCGCCGGAAAAATCATTATATTGCTTTCTCACGACTTCATTATCTCAATATCCGGTGATCCCAATATGTGCAACGCCCTTTTATTATGTGCAATGGTCTCATAATAATCGAGATCAACGCATGCGCTAACTATGAAAAACTCACGTTGAGCAGGAAAGCATAGTCGTTCCTGGGTTGCGCGTCATCCCGGCGGTTGCCGGTAGGGAGGGTCGGGAGGCATCTATTGAAAAGGCGGCGTCATTCCATGATCTCAGCCAATACCCGGAGTAATGCGACGGCGGTATGGAACTGATCAGGGTAACTGCGGCTGTCGTTCTTGTCGAGTTCGATCTCGATGGCGAGGCCTTTGGTGAGTAGGATACGGAAGGGCATGATCAGTTTTGACGTGAAGTGGAGGACACGATCTTTGGGAGGTAATTGATCGGATTTGAAGTCGATGAGCAATTTCCCATTTCGGACGTGGCAATTTTGGAGTTTTGCTTTTTTGGTGAGAATCTTGAGGGCAAAGTATCTGAGCAGCCATTGTGCCCGGAGTGGCATTTCGCCGAACCGGTCACGTATCTCGGCGGCAAAGTCGTCGATTCGGTCAATATCGTCCATTTCACTGAGGCGTTGATAGATCCGCAAGCGCTGTTGATCGTCGTCGATATAATCGGGTGGAAAATATAGATCAATCTCGGTTTTGAGTATCTGGCGCGCATCAGGGAAATCGTCCTTCCAGAGCAAATCGGGATCTTCATTCCGGACGGACTCCACTGCTTTTTCCAGGAGGTGATTGTAATAGTTGAATCCGACGGCTTGAATAACGCCACTTTGTCGGGTTCCGAGCAGAGTTCCGGCGCCTCTGATCTCGAGATCACGCAAAGCCACCTGGAATCCGGCGCCGAGGTAGTCATATTGCGTTAGCGCTTCGAGCCGTTTTTTGGCTTCGGGAGTCGTGTGCCGGGGGATCAAGAGATAGGCATAGGCGCGGCGGTTGCTGCGCCCGACGCGACCCCTCATCTGATAAAGTTGGGCCAATCCGAATGTATCGGCGCGGTCGATCAGGATGGTATTGGCATTGGGGATGTCGATGCCGTTTTCAATGATGGTGGTGGCGATAAGGACGTCATACTGATGCCCGACGAATGACTCCATGACGTTTTCCAGGTGGTGTTCGGTCATCTGGGCATGACCAACGGCAAAGCGGATATCCGGCATAGCATTTCTAAGTTCAAGCGCCACATTTTCAATGGTTTGGACGCGGTTGTGGATAAAGAATGCCTGTCCGCCGCGGTCGATCTCACGGCGAATGGCGTCGCGGATGACTTCGATATCATGGGCAGTGATGATGGTGCGGATGGGCAGGCGTTCCTTTGGGGAGGTCTGGATCAGGGAAATTTCCTTGAGCCGCGCCAGTGCCATATTGAGGGTGCGTGGGATTGGTGTGGCGGACATATAAAGAGTGTCCACGTTGGTTTGGAGGCGGCGGAGACGCTCCTTGTGACGCACTCCGAAGCGGTGTTCCTCGTCCACTATGAGCAAACCGAGCGCTTTGAATTTTACATCGCGGGACAGGAGGCGGTGAGTACCGATGGCAATATCGACCAGTCCGAGCGCCACTCCTTCCAAATCACGGCGAATTTGAGCGGGACTGCGAAAGCGGCTGAACATGGCAAGCCGGACGGGATATTGGGCAAGACGCTCACGAAAGACGCGGAAATGCTGTTCTGCCAGCAGAGTTGTGGGGACGAGAATGGCGACCTGGAATCCGGAACAAACGGCTTTGAATGCGGCGCGGATGGCGACCTCGGTCTTGCCAAACCCCACATCTCCGCAGAGGAGGCGTTCCATCGGCGCGGGCAATTGCATATCCTGTTTGATTTCAGCGCTGGCATTAGCCTGATCGATGGTGTCCTCATAGATAAAAGATGCCTCCAGTTCTTCCTGCCATGGCGTATCGGGCTGGTGTGCAATACCTTGGCGTTTGGCGCGTTCGGAGTAAAGGCGAACGATGTCAGCGGCTACGAGTTCGATCTGCTGCTTTGCCTGGCGTTTGATGTTGTTCCATTTGGATGATCCCAGCCGGTGGAGATTGGGCGATGCTCCTTCCTCGGCAACATACTTGGAGACGAGTTGGAGTTGGAAGGTGGGGACGTAGATGCGGTCATCATTGGCATAGCGGATGTTGAGGCATTCGATGTCCTGTCCGTCGAGGCGGATGATCTTCATCCCTTCAAATGCGCCGATGCCGTGGTCAACATGCACCACATAATCGCCGGGCTTGAGACCTTGATAATCGGTCAATGCCTCGGAAGGCGTGAAACGGGGGAGGTATCGCTTGCGTTTGTAGCGGTTGAAGATCTCATGATCGGTCAGGATACAGAGCCGGACATCATCCAATCGGAAACCGCCGTGCAGGACTCCGATGTGCGGATCAAAAGAGACGTCGAAGTCCTGTAATAGATGCAGCATACGGTTGCTTTGGCTCTGGTTGTCAAATTGGATCAGGATCTGGTATCCTTGCTGCTGCAGCCGCCTGATATCATCCGCCAAAAGTGAAAGATCGCCATTGTAACTGCTTTGCACAGTGACCGGGGCACTAACGTTGCGGGTCTGGTGATCCAGGACATATTCACCGCCGGAGAGGTACAGATGAGGCGACCTGTGACGCAAGCGGCAGAGGTATTCCCCACCGGCGATCAGGTCATCGGGATGGGGCAATTTGACCTTGCTGTGGTGATGAAGCATCCTGGCATACTGATCGGTCATCTGCTCCGTGAGGTCTTGGAGTTCATCGTTGATAGAGTAGTAATTGTTCCAGAGGAAGATCACATCCTCCGGGACAAAGTAATCGGCAAAAGTGGATAGTTCCGGCAGGAGCAGCGCCAGGTGATTCTCGATGCCGTCAAAAAAACCGGTATGGCGGATACGGGCAATGATCGGAGAACCGCTGTCCACATTATGCAGAGCGATCTCGCGGGCAGGCAGGATGGTGATTTCGCTGAGTTCATTGCCTTCGGAACGCTGGGTCTGGAGCGAGAAATGGCGGATGGATATGATCTCGTCGCCAAAGAATTCGATGCGGCAGGGTTTTTGGGACAAGGGACTGAAGAGATCGATGATCCCTCCCCGTTTGGCTGCCTGGAAAACCTTGCCGACCTGGTATTCGACGTCGTATCCGATGTCCGCCAGCGATGCCATCAGTTTCTGAGGATCTTGCCACTCACCTTTGCGCAGGGTGATGATATTGCCGCGGATGATATCAGGCGGACTCATCCGGCGTAAGAGTGATCTTACCGAGACACTGTAGATGCCGCTGCGGTCATGCAGGACGTGGTAAAGCGTTTCCGCCCGTGATGCACGGATGGAATAGTGGGGAGAGCGCTCCTCATAAGGCAAGACCTCATAATCGGGCAAGTAATGAACACTCTCACTTCCGGCAAAGACGCAGATATCATCATAAATATCCTCGGCGATGATGTCGTCCTGCGAAACGATGACCACATTCTTGTCCGTGGTCTTGGCGAGATGCGCAGCGATCAATGCCATGGCGGAAGGATTGAGATGACTGATCTGGAGAGGAATTTGCACCGCAATCTGGGCTTGCAGCGAGATCAGGAAAGGGGATTGCTCACAGAGGTGGCTGATGCGATCAATAAACGATGACATCAGATATCATCCTTGGTTTTGATGAATGAACCGATTATTCTGGCAAGTTTGCCGCCAGCGAATGAAATGGTCAGACGAGCGGAAGCACCGGAGCCGTCCACGCTCAATATCGTGCCTTCGCCATATTCATCATGATATACCTTTTGCCCGATGCGATAGTGTTTCATGGATTCGGTGATCACTTTGGCGGAACGGGTCTTTTTGGGTCGCGGCGCATAACCCCAGTTACTTTCCTGCCCCGGTATCAGGAAAAGTGAGGCGTCCAGTTTGGTGACAAAGCAGCTCAACGCGGGGTGATAAAAAAAGTCATAGCTCCTGCGGAAACGGACATGGCTGAGATAAAGGCGATGCTTGGCACGTGTAACGGCGACATAAAAGAGACGACGCTCCTCTTCCAGTTCCTCCGCACCGTCCATCGACATCCGGTGAGGGAGCAATTCGTCTTCCATGCCGGTGATAAAGACGGTATCAAACTCCAGTCCCTTGGCATTGTGCATCGTCATCAGGCGCAGGGTGTCACGGCTGTCGGAAAGGCGGTCAAGATCGGTCTGGAGCGAAATGTAAGGCAGATAATCCGTTAGCAGCGGCGACCTCTCCTCTTTCAGCATAAAATGATCAGTGAATTCCGAAACGGAGGCGACAAACTCAGACAGGTTCTCCGCTCTGGATAGGTCTTTGGGATCCTGACTCCGCTGGTAATACTCCAGCCATTCCAATTGCTCAAGGATCGTCTTTACGACGGTGAGAACGGGCTGTTCTTCCGCCATACTGCGCCAATGGTTAAGACGTTGGTAAAAGTCCTCCAGTTTCTGCATGGTTCGCGCTTGCAGATCAGTGATCGTGGCGCTGTCGGCGAGTGCCGTAAATAGTGGGATGCGAAGTTTGGCGGCATGTGAGATCAGACGGTTGACGGTGGTCTGTCCGATGCCGCGGGGTGGTTCATTGATGATACGTAGGAGGTTTTCGTTGTCCTGGAAATTGTCCAACACACGGAGGTAGGCGAGCAGGTCTTTGATCTCCTTGCGCTGGTAGAAGTATAAACTGCCTACGATGGAATATGGTATCTTGTGCTGGGTGAGGGCATATTCAAAGACGCGGGACTGGGCATTGGTGCGATAGAGGATGGCAATGTCGTTGAGGGGGATGCCGTCTTTGTGGAGACGGGCGACCTTGAGGACGGTCTTGTCGGCTTCGTCGGTCTCGTCTTCATAAGTATGCAGTTCCGGCAATTCGCCCTCTCCCAGTTCCGACCAAAGGTTCTTGCTGTGGCGCCTGCGGTTGTGCTTGATGATGGCATTTGCCAGATCCAGAATACGAGTGGTGGAGCGGTAATTCTGTTCCAGTTTGATGGCATTGATCTGTCCGTAATCCCGCTCAAATTCCAAGATGTTTCTGATAGTGGCGCCGCGCCAACTGTAGATCGCCTGGTCATCATCACCCACGACACAGACGTTGCGGTGCTCGCGGGCGATCTGATAGACGATCTGAAACTGGGCATAATTGGTATCCTGATACTCGTCGATCATGATATAGGGAAACTGCTGCTGATACTTGCAGCGGACGCTGTCGTTACTGCTTAACAAGCGTGCCGTATAAAGGAGGATGTCGTCAAAATCCAGCGCTTGATTGAGCAGCAGATTCTGTTGGTATAGGCCATAGATCTTGATGAAAGCGCGGTTGTATTCGCCATATTCGAGCCAGATATCATCACTTTGAGCAATATCCTCCGGCAACATCAGTTTATTCTTGAAGCGGCTGATGGTATTGAGGATCTTAAGGATGGGGAGTTTGGTCTTATCATATCCGTGTTGCTTGTGGATCTTCTTGAGCAGCGACTTCTGGTCGTCATCGTCATAGATGCTGAAGTTTGATTTGAAGGGAAGGTGCGTTGCTTCATTTCGGAGGATGCGAACACAGATGGAATGGAAGGTGCCCACCCAGAGAATTCTTACATTGAAACCGAGGACATGCTGCAAGCGGGTGACCAGTTCCTGCGCAGCACGGTTGGTGAAGGTGACGATCAGCAGATTCCAGGGCGGTACACCCAGTTCCCTGATCAGCCAGGCAGCGCGATGGATAATGGCTTTGGTCTTGCCGCTACCTGCTCCGGCAAGAGCAAGAACCGGTCCTTGGGCAGTGGTGACCACCTGCCGTTGTTGCTCATTCAGTCCGGATAAGAGATCAACTGGGGACACGTATCCAAACTATCTGGGACAGGCGTCCTTCGAGTTTTCCTCCGTTATCCTGATACTTGTAAGCAGAAACCCGGAAGTAGTAATCACCGGGATTGACGCCAGATTCGTAAAACTCATTGGCCTGCACTTCAGCCCAACGCGTAAAATTGGCATTGTAGCCGAGCCCCCGGTAAACATAATAGCCATCAGCATTTCCGGTAGGATTGGCAGTCCACCTGAGTTCATAAAACTTGAGAAGTTGTCCGGAAGTGGATGCCCTGGTAATAATCCCCGAAACCTCGTAGGGAACGATCACATCGTTACCCAGGGGGTCAAGCGGATTGGAACGCCTGAGCCCACAGGCGGTGATGAAAAGCACCGCGATGAGCAATAATGTAAACATCCTCATAACAATCCCCCTAAAACCACACTTCGATCCCGTTTGGCGTCAGTTTGAGCGGTACTTTGTAATGATCGCCATAGATCTTCTGCCACACCTTGGCATTGTATGCTTCCGTGGAACGGACAACATCATAAACGTTGAACAGCCAGACCACGGCGGCAAGTCCGGTTAAGACAAAGGTATATTGATACTCTGCCTGGGCTTTTTTGTACAAATTCTCGATCTCGATGACCTGGGTAGCCTCATTATACTTGCGGTAGTAGTCCATGGCACGGATATAGTAAAATGTGGATAGTCCCACCAGGACAATTTCCGTTCCCAGAAAGATGTGACCCTTGACGTAGTTACGGGTGGAATACTGACCCCAGCCCGGGATCATGGCTGACTTTATTACGTTAACACGTATCCGTTGTGATTCATTCTCATATAACTGAAGCAGTTTCTGGCGTTCCGCCAGATCTAACCGGTAATTTATCCGGTCAAACCAATCCTCCCATCCATACTTGGCTGGATCGGAGAAACGGTTGATATCAAAACTCTGTTGTGCAGCCAGGGTAAGTGACATAGTCAGCATGAACAGGATAATAAGAAATCTACACATAATCACCTATTGCATCAATGCTTCCGAGATTTTATTGAGCGGAACGATGGATCTATCCCTCAGGTTGATCTGCCAGATGTAGAAATAGGTCTCCCTTGGGGTCAGGATATCATAGCGCGCTTCATATCTGTATTGCCCGGTGGAGAGCATTATCTTCCATCCGGAATCTTTGATCTCGTTTGGTTTGTAGAGAACCAGCAGTTCCCGTTTGACGTTGCTGATCCGCGTATTAAGCAAGCCGTTGCGGTAATCGATGACGATTCTTCTGGCAAAAGCTGCCGGATTACGTTCCGCTTCGATCATGTTTTGCATTTCGGCGATATTTTGGCGATACTCCGGTTTATTGTGCAAGGCAGCGGCTTCTTGATACAAACGCAGGGCATCGGCGAATTTCTTTTGGGTGTCAAATCTATCTGCCTCATCGGCAAGTTGGGCGGCTCTTTGGATATTTACGCGGATCGTATTCAGCCGGTCGATGGCATCAGCCGCCGCTTTGTAATTGGGGATGATCTCAAATGCCCGGTGATAATGTAGCATGGCAGTGACGAAGTCATACGCTGCCAGGAATTCATCGCCTTTCTGGACAAACAATCCGGCAATTTGCACCAATCTGTTCTGGATCGATGAAGTGTGTGCCGGATAATAATCTGCCGCCATGCGAAACAACCGATCCGCCTCCATGTAACTCTGCTGTGTTATCGCTATCTCCGCCTGCGTCTGATAGATCTCCGAGATCAAGCGGTTCACCTTGTCCTGATCCGCTACCGGATACCTCGCCAACTCAAACAGGACCGCCAGAGCCTCGCGATAGAATCCGGTTTCTGCCAGTGTGCCGGCATATTCTATCCGCGTTGCGTTAAAACCTTTCAAGGCAGGTCTTGCCTGCAGTTCGTAAGGATGCCCGGCAAAGTTATCAAACAAACGCATATAGTCACGCCATGCCGCATTCCAATCACCGATGGCGTTCATGGCAATATCGATCCGTTTGTTAAGGATGGTTGGAACATGGATGGAGGCGGGGATCTCGGTCAGGATAAGATTCATAAAGTACTGCCCCTCGGTCATCCGGTTTTCTTTGAGTGCGGTATCGGCAAGATGTTTATACACATTGGCAAGCAGTGTATCGGCGGATTCGGAATTGGAGAGTTTGGCAAATCGGATGGCAAGTTGCCAATTTTGCCGCTCCATTGCCATCATGGTCAATTCACGATAACTGGATGAGCGCAACAATTCCGCCCGGGTTCGTATCGCTCCATTCTCGCTTTTTTTGATATAAGCGTCAAACTCTTCGATGGCGGCTGCAAAACTCCGCGCCCGATACATTTCCTCTCCGTGCCTGAATTTGTTAATCTCGCAGGCAGTGGTGAACACTATGACCAGCGATACCAGCGCTGTCAGGGCGATGCCATTATGTTTCAAAACGTGCCGCAGAAAGCCGATCCGGCGTAGGGCTGGGTGGCTATTGCGTTTTTGATGCGGTCTTATTGCCGATTGCCTGTCGCTCATTATTCCGCTGTCATGTCCGTTCCAATGTGGTAGATATGGTCTTCAACGGCATTCTCAAACCGCTGATCTCCCGCCTGTTGCCACCATCGAGCCAGTTGATCATTCATACCGTGAGTCAGTAGGATGCGTTGTACATCAAAGTCCCGCAGGCGGGTAATCTGCTGCGGATCGGGATGCAGGGCATCGATGATCACCGTATGCGCTGAGACCAGTAAATCGTGGATGCATTCCGTGGTCTCGATATCAGAGGTATAAACCAGAGATCCGTCGTACCCTTCAAAGCGCAACGAATATGCTTTCATCGTGTTTAGCTGGTCATTGTTTCGAATGTATTCCCGATAGCCATGCAAATGATCGTTCGCCATAGCAACGACGCCAGGGAAATATTGACCGACCTCTTCCATCGCGCAGACCTCAAGGGCAAAGCCGAATCTTTCCGGAAAAGTATAAAACAAAGTCAGGGTCTGCAAAAAGTCCTCCGTCCGTTCCGGCAGAAACAGTTTCAATTCCTTTGTCCTATTCTGTAAATACATCATTTGCAAGACCATATAGATCCCGGCGATGTGATCCGGATGGAAATGTGTGATCAGGATGGCATCGATCACGTTCTGATCGAGATGATGCCGGCGCATCTTTTGAGCGGTGCCTTCTCCGCAATCCGCCAGGATATGTGTCGCGGCGCATCCTTCTCCACCTTGTGGCATGCCGTTCATTTGAACGTAGATGCTGGAGAGATTACGATCCGGTTGCGGCAGCCCCGGTCCGGTTCCCAAAACTATGAATTTCACTGGTTTGCCTTACCGCGTTTCAGTTGATTGGCAGGAATGACTATGGATATCTTGTCCAGTTTCCTCCCGAAAATGATAAAGAACAGAGCAAAGATAACCGTCGTACTCAAAAGCAGAACCCGCTCGCCCACCATATAGACCACAATGGTGGTCAGGACGATCAATACATTGATTACATAGACCATAATGGCTGTGACCTTGGTGGAGCCGAGAGCGGTATGGATCCGGTGGGTAGAGTGGTCTTTGCCGCCTTGCATAATATGCCTGCCATCACGTTTGCGGGTATAACTTACCAAAGCGATATCAAATATGGCATAACTCAAAAGCAACACGGGCAATAGGTAAAACATCTTGTCGTCGTTGAAATTGCGGGCATAAACCGCCATCAGAATCCCCATCGAGGACAGAAAATAGCCGATGAACATGCTGCCCGCATCACCAAGGAAGATCTTGGCAGGATTGAAGTTATAGGGCAAAAAGCCAAAAGTGGCGCCGGAAAAACTCAGCGAGATCAATCCAATCAAAGCCATCGCATCGGAATTTGCCTGCTGGCCTTTGATCAAACTGAAGGCAAAAAAGCCCAAGCCCAGTATTCCCGCCATACCGCTGATCACGCCATCCATATTGTCCAAAAAGTTCATGGCATTCATCAGCCCCACCATCCACACGGTCAAAAGCGGAACGGCAATATAGACCGAGCCAAACATCATCTCCAGTTCGCGGATGCTGATATTGGAGAGGATAAACACCATGCTGACAGAGATCTGTCCACCCAGTTTGATCATCGGCTTCATCCCCCGCCGGTCATCGACTAGCCCGATCAGGACGATCAACACCGCTCCCGCCAGATAGCCGATGAATTTGAGATCAAAGGATCTGCCGGGGGACATGATCACATCATAGATACAAAGCAGGAGAAAGCCCCCAAAAATGCTCAAACCACCCATCAAGGGCACTGCCTTATGATGGATCTTGCGCGCCTCCGGTTTGTCCACGAAATCTATCGCTCGGGCTAATTTGATGATCAAGGGGGTAAGCCCATAGACGAATAACCACGACATTATGAATACTGTGAGGTATTCATAAATTCTATTCTCCATTCATTTTGCTCCATATCCTTACTCTTATGCCACGATCCGGTTTGACGTTTTTTTGTCAAAGGAATTATTGATCCCGGTCTTTTGGTCTCCCTTTGCGTGGCAACGTAGTGCGGGTTTGAAAGGGCGGTTTTGTTTATCTCCGGATACCCGCCTGATCATTTGTTTCATGAACAAGCCACCCTTCAGCCGACATACTCCCGAGCGCACGGGTGGATCTCGGGAAAAACCTAATATGAAATTAGGGCAGATGATCAAGAATAATACAACTCACCGATATGAAACAGGATAATCCGAAGCTGTCGTATGGGCTCGGCGCTGACGGCTGGAAGTATGGGCAGAGCGTGTTTGGCGGACATAATGCAGTATGGGAGTTTTTTTTCTTGCCAAGTTCAGCCCGATGCAGAACGCTGTCCTCAAATTGCCATTAGAGGAGGATGAAATGTTACTATATGTCCTGATAGCGTTTGCAATACTCGTCATCAGCATCATCTCCAAAGGACTGATCGTAGTCCGTCAGGCCGAAGTCGTGCTTATCGAAAGATTGGGTAAATACTACAACACACTACACTCCGGTTTGCATTTGGTCGTGCCGATATTTGACCGTCCCAGACCAATCCACTGGCGCTATAATCGTTCCGACTACCGTGGAAACATCATTGTGGCGCAAAGAATTGAAAAGCGGATCGATTTGCGCGAAACGGTCTATGACTTCCCCCGCCAAAACGTCATCACCAGCGATAACGTTTCCATCAATATCAATGCCCTCTTGTACTTCCAGATCACCGATCCTTACAAAGCGGTCTATGAGATTGGCAACCTGCCCGAAGCAATCGAAAAACTGACCCAAACCACCCTCCGTAACGTCATCGGTGAACTCGAACTGGATAAGACCTTGATCTCCAGAGACACGATCAACACGAAACTGCGCGACATCCTCGACGATGCCACCGATAAGTGGGGCGTTAAGATCAATCGCGTCGAATTGCAGGATATTCTGCCTCCCGATGAGATCAAAACCGCCATGGAAAAGCAGATGCGCGCCGAACGCGACAAACGCGCCAAAATTCTCCAAGCAGAAGGTGAGCGCGACTACCAGATCCGCGTAGCTGATGGTGAAAAACAAGCCAAGATCGCCCGCGCTGAAGGTGAAGCCCAATCCAAATTGCTTGTCGCCGATGCGGAACGCAAAGCCATCCAATTGATCGCGGAAGCCGTCCGGGAAACTGCCACCGACCCCGCTCAATATCAGATCGCACTCAAATACGTCGCCGCCTTCCATGATATTGTCAAACAAGGCGATAAGACCGTGGTTGTTCCTTATGAGTCCACCGCTCTGCTCGGTTCCCTCAAAACAATGGAAGGTATTTTCAAAAAATAGTCCGACCTTACCTATGGTTTCTTCGTGTGGCTTAGCCCTCCGGTTATGCCCGGGTGCCAGTGTAAGAACCGATCGGGCTCCAAGGATGGATAATTTCTTTAGGAGGAAATAAATGTCCGAAATAATGTATATCAAAGCCAGAGAAATCCTTGATTCAAGAGGAAATCCGACCGTGCAGACGGACGTTCATCTGGAATCCGGTATCGTGGCTAATGCCTCGGTTCCCAGTGGCGCTTCCACCGGCGAACATGAGGCGTTGGAATTGCGCGATGGAGACAAAAGACGCTACCTGGGAAAGGGAGTTCTCAAAGCCGTCGAAAACATCAATGAGATCATCTATCCCGCCTTGGCCGGCTTGGAATCCACCGAACAGGAAAAGATCGACCGCGCCATGCTCGATCTGGATGGGACGCCGAATAAAGGACGGCTTGGCGCCAATGCCATTCTCGCCGTATCCATGGCTGTAGCCCGGGCTTCGGCAATGGAATTGGGAATTCAGCTTTTCCGTTATCTCGGCGGCTCCAGCGCCAAAGTTCTGCCCGTTCCCATGTCCAATATTGTCAATGGTGGAGCACATGCCGACAACAACGTCGATATTCAGGAATTTATGATCATGCCGCTGGGCGCTCCATCATTCCGGGAAGGCCTCCGGATGAACGCCGAGGTGTTTCATGCGCTAAAGTCCATCCTGCATGGTAAAGGGCTGGCGACCTCCGTCGGAGATGAGGGTGGTTTTGCTCCCAATCTTGCCTCCAATGAAGATGCGCTGATCGTGATCATGCAAGCCATCGAAAAAGCGGGATACAAAGCGGGAAAAGATATATCCATCGCCCTTGACGCCGCGGCCAGCAGTTTTTACAAAGATGGCAGATATTGTCTCGACGCCGAAGGCAAAAAACTATCCAGCAGTGATATGATCGATTATTATGTCCATTTGTGCGGCAAATACCCCATTGTATCATTGGAAGATGGATTGGCAGAGGATGATTGGGATGGCTGGGCGGCATTGAATGAACGTCTTGGCAACCTGCTTCAGATCGTGGGCGATGATCTCTTTGTCACCAATCCGGAAAGGATCAAACGCGGGATTGAACTCGACAGCGCCAATTCCGTCCTGATCAAACTCAATCAGATCGGTAGCGTGTCCGAGACCATCGAAGCGATAAACATGGCTCACCGCAATGGCTGGACGACCGTGGTCTCTCACCGTAGCGGCGAAACCTGCGATACCTTCATGGCTGATCTGGCGGTAGCGCTGAACACCGGGCAGATCAAGACCGGCTCGCTGTCCCGCTCGGAACGCATTGCTAAATACAACCGCCTGCTGTCTATCGAAGAAGCACTTGGCGAAATTGCCATCTATCCCGGCAGGGCGGTCATCCGTCAATTGTAAGCGGCATAATGCCTTGAACCAGAGTGGGGGAATGTCCTGCACTCCGGTTTTTGTTCAACTCAATTTCCGGTATAGGAAATACAAATAACCGAGCAGATTGATATCCTGGTGTTCCTCAGGATTGATCACCATTGGCTGAAAATCCTCGTTGATCGATACCAGCACGATGTATTTCCGGCGATCGTCAATGGTCAATTTCTTGAGCGTAACCGAACCATCGATCCGCACCGCACAGATCCTGCCCATCAATTTTTGCCAGTCCTGCGACTGCCGGATCAACACCACATCGTTGTGCTTGATATCGGGTTCCATGCTGTGACCATTGACCCGCAAGCACAGATAATCCTCCATGATGCCATTGATCACACTCTTGCGAACCGTCACATAATCCAATACTCCACTAATGCTTTCCACTGCCTGACCCGCAGCTATTTCGCCTGTTACGGGAATGTCAAGCACATCAAAATGAAGAATCTCTTCCTTGGTATTGATGATCTCTTTCATCTGGGCATCGAGAAAATTTTGCAAACGGTCGAGTTGCTTGCCGGGCAGATCCTTTCTGGCGCCTCCCGTATGCTCAAACATCCCGCCCTTGCCGGTAAGAAACCAGTGAAGATTGATGCCGTAGTGTTTGGATAGATTGATCATAGTATCCAGCGATGGACGTATCCGGTTCGATTCCATCTGCGATACCGCCGATGGGTTCACCCTCAATGAAGCGGCAAAATCCTGCTGGGACAGCCCAAGATACTTGCGAATCTGTCTTATTCTATCGCCTGTCATAACGGTCTCCTTGTTAGCGCTGCTCATGGTGATATTAGCGTAACGGATCTATCATCGTAAGCATGGCTATATCTGTCAAGTTATTTCTTGCTTTATCGATCGGATTATTAAGCATAACTTATTGTAGTAAACTATAAACAACCGATTATAAGGAGTATAGTGGTGATGCTCTTGGCAGCGATCTATGCATCCGGGCAGGTTGATGAGAAAGAAAGTTTGCCGT
>CAYZZE010000059.1:0-14620 GCA_964482845.1 uncultured Candidatus Cloacimonadota bacterium | reverse complement strand
CATTTGTTTATGACATCTGGGCAAACGTGCTGGGTGCCGGATAAATCCGGTGTTGTCGATTATTCAACGGTCTTTTCCAGCATGTGCAACGCTCTCATCTTGCTTACAGTATATTACATTGATATAGTGAAAGCAATGGATGAATTCTGGTCATAGCTACCATCACTCACCCTTGTTGCGCACTCTATTGGCTCTTTCCAAGCCACCCCGCAATGTCAATATGGAGTACGGTGCGCCCAGCGCCATCATGCGGCGGGTAAGCAGCGTAAGAATAGGAGAGAGGCAGGCGAACGGTAAGATCAGATGCCTTTGAGCATGAGCCGTTCCCAGGGCTTCCGTAATGTGTAGGTCATCAGTAATCGTTCTTTTCCTTCGATTCCATCGGGAACGGCGGATTCAAATGATTCCAGCGCCAGGTAGTTACGAAAGGGCAGTCCGGTTTGAGCGCTGACCTGCTCCACGATCCGGATACCGTCCCGGACAATGGCTTCATCAGTGTATTCCATCAGATTGGTGTTGCAGACCAATTCAGTGATACGCAACGTACGTGTATTTTCCAGCGTTTCTTTCATTTGTATGATCTCATCAACGCTGGCGGTAAAAGGACGGCGGGTATTGATCACAAAAAGCATGCGGTATCCTCGCTGCTCGATCTGATCCACAAACCTGCCCAGAGTCCTGCATCCGGCTGGATCGCCTCCCACGTCGAGAATGACGGTTTTAGCGGGATTTTCGATCGCACCTTTGATGCGGGGCGAGATAATCGGTAGATCGGCATGTTTGAATTCTCCCTCGGGAGCGATCACATCGATGCCGTGCCTGGCAAATTCCTCTCGCACATCCCGGGAACGGAAATAAGGATTTACCACGTCCAGATCGGCCAGGACGACGCTATGGCCAGTTATATTCAAAGATCGTGCGCTATGGATGGCAAATTCGCTTTTTCCGCTGCCATAAGCGCCGATGATGACGATCAATTCAGTTTTCATGATGTATCCAGTAGAAGGGTCAGATAGTCCTGTATCTCATAAAAGTCGTGGAACATTCCCTCCGAGACCTGTCCGATCCTGTCCCAGTCCGGTCGGGAGTCCTCATCATAGATACCAAAGACCTTCATTCCGGCATTTTTGCCTGCCATGACACCGGAGTAGGTATCCTCAATAACCAAACATTCGGAAGGATCGACTTCAAGGTCTCGGGCGGCTTTGAGATAGATATCCGGGTAGGGCTTGCCCTTGAGTTGCATACAGCCGGTGACTGCCGTCTGAAAATAGTTCCAGATACCATTTGCCGTGAGCACGAGGGTCGCCAGTTCCAGCGAATTGCTTGTTCCCAGTCCGATCCTGATCTCTTTTTGCCGCAGATGATAAAGCAGTTCTCTTGCGCCGGATTTTAACTTCACGCCAGTGGCATAGAGATGCCTGACCATTTCCGTCCATTGGTTCATGATATCATCCACGCTGTCCTCCAAGGCAAAGCGGTCCTTAAAATACTGGGCTGTATGGATGAAACTATTACCGGCGGGGATGTGGTCAAAGAGATCATCAGGCACGGCAATGCCTCTCCCGGCAAGAAAATCGGTGTCCACTTGCCGCCAAAGTTGCATTGAATCGATCAGAGTGCCATCAAGGTCAAATATAATCGCTTGTATCTTCATAACAAAATGGAGCGGGAAACGGGACTCGAACCCGCGACACCAACCTTGGCAAGGTTGTGCTCTACCAACTGAGCCATTCCCGCTATTGATGGGTGGTACCAGAGGCCGGACTCGAACCGGCACGAGTTTGCACTCGAGGGATTTTAAGTCCCTTGTGTCTACCAATTCCACCACTCCGGCAAAACGGTGGAGGCGACACCCGGATTCGAACCGGGGGATAAAGGTTTTGCAGACCTCTGCCTTACCACTTGGCTATGTCGCCTATTAAAATGGAGCGGGAAACGGGACTCGGACCCGCGACATCAACCTTGGCAAGGTTGCGCTCTACCAGCTGAGCTATTCCCGCTCGGGGTCTCCAGAAATTCCGCAGCCCTCTTTTTGTCAATCAAAAACTGAGGTTCCTTTGTTACATCTACTCGTGAAATACTTCTGCAGTAAAACGAGACAAACGGGCGTCTGGATCCTGCCATGATCGTTCCGGAACACCCGCTTTGCGACAAATATGGCGCAGGAAAGCATCTTTGTCCCAGTTCCATTCCACCGGTACCTGCGGCAAAAGTAATCCGCTGCCTTTGGAGTGTTCCAGATACAAACCGTCCCTGCCGATCACGATCTGGTCGGTATCTGTTACCGGGATCAACTCGCTCAGGATAGATATCTCGATTTTGAGATGGGAAATTTCATCCGCGTTGACCGGTAGAAAGCGCGGGTCTTGATAAGCTGCTGCCTGTGCCATTTCCACCACACTCTGCGCCAGTGGTTTATAGCCCCTGATAAAACCGATGCAGCCCCGCAGATCGCCATTCAAATGCAAGGAAACGAATATTCCATGTTTCTTCTGGAATATGGGATCGGTCGGCAGGGATGTCTTGGTGCCATGAAACTTGGTAGCGATCGCCTGCCTGGCTAAACCGAGTAAGGTGGAGCGTTGTTCATTATCCAACATATCTGCCTCGTCCCTTAATAAGATATCGCTGCGCCCAGATAACCCACAACCTGAGAATGGTCACCGCTGGTATGACCGGAATGGGTGTAATTGAGGATCTCCACTCTCCTGGCATCCCGAAGTTCCGCCAGTTTGAGCAGGACAGCGATCGGGGCGCCTCCGCAGGCTTCACAATCCCGCTGTCTCAGTTCTTTCATCAGGGAGTCCGCATCAAGGTTTTTTACGTGCTTGATCACTTTCGCATCCATGGTTTCTGCCACCCTTGCCCGATGATAATGAGAGAGGTCGCTCGAAACAACGATCATGATACGTTTATCCATAAAAGACAATACCTTATCCAGTGCATTGGATAATGCTTTGACGGAGGCAACGCTTTGATCGCCCAGCATGATCGGACAGACCTTTGCTTCCGGGAAAAAGTAATGAACAAATGGCAATTGCACTTCCATCGAATGCTCATTCTGATGATACCAGGGATCGATCTTCTCCGGCCCAGACCCTGCAAGGAAATCGGTAACTTCCCTGTCAGCGTCCATAACCCCCATCGGCGTTTGATAGCGGGTATAGGGTGACACGCTGAAACCGAAATTACTTACCCGATGGCTGGGATGGATGATGATAAATGAGTCGATCAAGTAGCGGGATATGCGCCAAAATCCGTAAGCAGCACATTTGCCGGAATAGACATAGCCGGCGTGGGGTGTGATGATACCGAGCACGGAATTATCCCCAGGAGTGGGAAGGGAGGATGTCCAGCCCTCGATCTGGTGTTTCAAGTTAGCGGCATCACCGGAATAAAAACTGCCTGCCACGATCGTTTTACGGAGCATCATGACCTCCTATCTGGTTTCGGCTTCCCCGGGAATAAGGATGATATATTCCGCTTTCTTGCGCAGAGATTGGTCATATTTGAATTGATCGATATCTCTGATCTGCAGCGGCGAGATCACGGCAATCCGGGCTTTGGGGATGCGGTATCTGACGCGTTGAACCGTTCCCAGATGGTATTGGCTGTGAAAATCGCCGTTGTAATGGATGATCAGGTGTTTGGGATTGTTTTCGTGCGCTGTTACAATGCTCTCTGCCATAGTGTCGTCCTTGATGCATTGGGCGACATAGAGTTTCTCATAAAAGGACGCTTCTCCGGGCATTCCATGCCTGGTCATAATGGCGATGGTGGCAAGGAAGCGCTTCTTATACTCATCATCCCAGATATTTATTTTTTCGGCGATATATGCTCTCTCCCGGGGAGCGAGTCCTCCGATAAAATCCATGCCTTCCCTTGCCACCCGACCAGCATACATACGCGGGATATTGGCTGCGACGACGGAAAGATCGTGAGTCCTGGCAAATTCGATCAAGGGACGATAATCCGAGTGGTAGTTTGACCAGGGACGGGTGTTGAGTAACATGTCATCCTCGCTCATTTCGCCTGATAAATAAAGATCAAGGATATTCTGGACATCCCGCTCAAACATCTCAAAGGAAAGGATCAGCGGCTTTCGTTTTTGGTTGAGCAGTCCGGTTAGTTCCGATTGTAAAGCGTGCAGTGTTCTGTTTCCGTGGAACTCGCCGAAGAATATAATGTCATATTTGGCGAGTTTATCCGCCATGTTTTTGAGGTCCGTCTCTTTGCCATTCCGCCCTTGTATGATCCGGTAGTCCCGGCCATAGACAGCGGTTACCATTAAAAGCATGATGATCAATATAAAAAGCCAGCGCATTAACACTCCTTTGATCCAGTTTCAATCGATCTCAAAAGATATAGTACTCAGGATATGATAATTATCAAGCATGGTTTTGTATTCCGGGACAAGTTCTTCGGGAGCCGAGATACGCAATTTTACGCTGAATATCCCGTTGTACGATCTCACATGCGATCTCTTGCGCCTCAATGTGTTTTTTGGGGAGAAGATTATGTACCGGATAGGAGGCATTTACGCGGAAGGTGTGATAATGATGAAACTCGATCAGGGGTACTGCGCTCAATGTTTCGGTTAAGCTCCCCCCATAAGCATCGATCAAACCCCATACCCCCATTTTTATTCCTCCATAGTATCAGCTCACGATGGTCGATATAATGGCGACATCAACTTTAAGCAGGGCACTGAGCATTTGTTTTTCCAGCGGTTCCGGATGGTTCGCCGGCATCGGAGTAGTACTTAAATTGCCGCTTATCGCCAAGGCTGTAAGCTAAGCAATAATGGGTAGAACTGGGGTAAGCATGATTGTATTCTGAGACGATCTGACGAGTTTGCTCAATATCGGATATGGAATAAAGGAAACAGATAAATTCCGATGTTTGGATCTTGACCTGATGGCGGTAGGGTTGGTCAATCGTGTAATACATCTATTTCACCTTGGGAAGATCACTCCATCTGGTAGTATATTTGGGTGAGAGTTTGGCTCGTTTCATTTCCCAAAGGCGATCAATTCCTGAACTGGCGAGAAATATCGTGTCCTGTCCCAGATGACGGTTGATCTTATCCACCGTCTCCATCAGTTTATGCCTGTGATCGTCGAGGTAATTGGTTTCAATAATACTGAGCGGCACATCTTCCTCGGCAATGATATCGGCGAGCATAACTCCTGCTTTTTTATACTCGAATCCCTGCAGATAGATCTCGCTGAGCAGCTCCAAACCCCGCTTTACCATTTCCGGCGTATAGGCAGTAGGAGGAAGAAATGTGATGCTGGCGGAATTGTTGTATTGCGGTCCATCCTTGAATCGATTGGTATTGAGAAAGACCATCATATAGCCGCAGACACTGCCTTGAACCCGGAGTTTTTCCGCCGCGCGGGTTATGTAGCAGGATACCGCTTCTTCCAGTTCCGCTTGATCGCTGACCTGTTTACCAAAAGAACGGGATGTGACGATGCTTTTCTTCGCTGTTGGTGCATCGTCGAGATCGATGCAGGCATAGCCATTCAGTTCCAATACCGTCTTGTGTCCGATGCTGGTCAGATAGTGATCGATGAATTTTTCATCGGTGTTTTTTAGTTGGTAAGCAGTCTCGATCTTGTTTTGCCTCAGGAACTTGTCATATTGTTTGCCGATACCCCAGACGTCCCCGACGTCCACTCTTTCTAACGCATAGTCTATCCTGTCGCGTTTTAGCATGATGTAAACGCCCTTTAGGTCAGCGATCCGCTTGGCGTGGTGGTTAGCGATCTTGGCAAGAGTTTTGGTGGTGGATATTCCCACGGATACCGGGATGCCAGTCCATTTTATCACCGTATTTCTGATCTTGTGGCAATAGTCATTAAGGTTCCGGATGCGGAAGCCACCGAGATTGAGAAACGCTTCGTCGATCGAGTAATACTCGATCTCCGGTGTGAACAACGATAGTGTCTGCATCACCCGGTTCGACATATCGGCATAAAGGGAATAATTGGATGACAGGAGTGTGCCGCCATTTTTACGGATCAGCGTCTCATACTTAAAGCCCGGTGCACCCATTGGGATCTTGAGCTGTTTGGCTTCATTGGAACGGGAAACGATACAACCGTCATTGTTGGAGAGAACGACGACGGGTTTTCCCTTGAGATTGGGATTGAACACCTGCTCGCAGGATACATAGAAATTATTGCAGTCGATCAAGGCGATTATCTCGTCCGTCTTGCCGTGGTTCATCAATTTCTCCCGATACCGTTCTGATGACATCTTATGGTGAGTTATGCATAGGGCAAGGAAAAAATCAAGAATCTTTCCGTAGATAAAACCCAAATGCCGCTTGACAAGAGAAAGGTCTTGAAAGAACAAGGCCCGAGACAATGAAAATTGATGGAGACAAGATGAAACGCTCGATCGTCCTGCTCAGTGGCGGTATGGACAGTCTGGTCACGGCTGCCATTGCCCATCGGAAAAGTGCAGAGTTATGCTTTTTGCATGCCAATTACGGACAAAGAACGCAGAAGAGGGAACTCTGGTGTTTTGAGCGTTTGTGTGAATTTTACCGTCCGGTGCAGTCCAAAGTCATTGATCTGTCCTGGTTGGGCAGTATGGGCGGTTCTGCCTTGACCAACAAACAGATCAATGCCGGTAAAGATCATCGATCCGGTATTATTCCCAATACTTACGTTCCTTTCCGTAATGCGATATTGATCTCTACGGCAGTTGCTTGGGCAGAAGTAATGGACGCTGATACAATCTGGATCGGGGCGATGGAGCAGGACAGCAGCGGTTATCCAGATTGCCGTGAGACCTTTTTCCGGGGGATGCAGGCGGCGATCAGAGCAGGCAGCAAGGCCTCTGATATCGAACTTGTCACACCCGTGATCGCTATGAGTAAAAAGCAGGTCGTGGAAAAGGGATTTGAACTCCATGCCCCCTTCATTTACTCTTGGAGTTGCTATTTTGACAATGATCTTGCCTGCGGTGAATGTGACAGTTGCCGGCTGAGGCGCAATGCCTTTGTCGCTGCCGGGATCAGCGACCCGATCAAATACAAGGAATGATCGATGAAAGCCAGGATACTGATCATCCTAACCGGCGGTACGATCGCCATGAAGAATGCGCCGCATTTGGGCATCATTCCCACCTCTGAATTTGCTGAATTTCTGCGCGGATTTCCCCAACTCAAGGACGTCGCAGATGTCGATGTAATGGATTATTCCAATATCCCCAGTCCCTACATGACTCCGCAGATGATGTTCGATCTGGCTAAGATGATCGACCAGAAGATCCTGGACTATGACGGAATTGTCTGTACCCATGGCACTGATACCATCGAGGAAACGGCATATCTTTGTGATCTGGTGCTTACCACCCGAAAGCCAGTGATCTTTACTGCTGCCATGCGAAGCGGCTCCGATCTCGGTCTTGACGGTCCCCGTAATATCATCGGCAGCGTCCGCGTTGCCTCCCACTCAGAGTCCTACGACAAAGGCGTTCTGGTCGTTATGAACGATGAGATCCACACCGCCAGGGACGTCACCAAGACCGATACCGGCAAGGTGGACGCCTTCCAGTCACTCGGCTATGGTCCCCTCGGCTATGTCGATCCAGACCGCATCGTCTATCACCGCCAAACCCTTTACCGGGAAAGCGTCTGGACTGACAAACCGGATACCAACATCGACCTGATCAAGGCATGCGCCGGCATGGATGGCAGGTATATCCACTGCTCCCTTGCTCATAACGTTAAAGGCATTGTAATCGAAGCATTTGGCAGAGGCAATCTACCTAATTACATTGTCCCTGATCTGACAACTGCCATAAAACGCAACGTTGTAGTGGTGATCTGTTCCCGCGCCTACACCGGCAGAGTCTTGGACGAATATGGCTACGAAGGCGGCGGCAGGCATCTGCAATCTCTGGGCGCTATCTCCGGTGGTGACCTCCGGGGTATCAAAGCTCGCCTAAAATTGATGGCACTCTTTGGCAAATACAATGACCCCGACCAGGTAAAGAGATTCTTCTCCGGCACGGTGCAGTGACCCGAAGATAACAAGGAAACTTCCACCACAAACGACTATATCTGACCTTACCCCAGCAGGGACACCAACTTAAGGCAGGGCAAACAGCTCTACGGAACCCCTGCATAATAACAGGGTGGAAATCACAATTACCCCCTATTCTAAACTAAGACCGTAGATTAAATTGGGGTGTTGTTCTAACGGCTGGAAATTAACCAATTAGAGACCGTTATGTGCAATGGTCTCCTAAGGTTATGAAGCAGGGAGGACTAAGGAAAAAACACTATTCCGCTTGAATCTAAATTTTCTAGAGACCGTTAGATGATTCAGAGCGGTTGACTCAACGAGTATCCAAACCATCTGACAGGCATAATGCTTCTTTGTTACTAACTGCGCTGGCAAGAGAGACGATATTGTTCTTTCACGTTCTCGAAACTTGGTGATTCCAGTATGTGCAACGCTCTTCAGGAGCGAACTAATTCAAGTCAAAGCCACAAGATAAGATCCTTAGATCGATCCAAAGCGGGGTCGATCGAGAAAAAAGCCGCTGGGTAAAACAGCGGCTTACGAATCGATCTTTATGACCGCTATTCAGTAGCGACCAATAAAACAGTATCCAGGTGGATCGGTCTATTCGAAAGTGGTGGCTGATATCGTCTCGGGCATCAGCATCAGTGCCTTTTCCCCGGCGAAGTCCTTCCAGAGTTCATACAATCTTACGTATTCCTGGCTGAGCTCTTCCAGCATCTGCAGAGACGGCGGTTTCAACAGAGGGCTGCCGGAGAAGCCAACTGCGATGCCCTTGGCGGAAGAAGTTGCATCCACCATGGTGATCTTTCCTTTGATACCGGTTAGTTCGCGCATCACTTCCAATGCCGTGTCCAGTCCGCCAAGATGATCCACCAATCCCAGCTTGAGCGCATCTTCAGCAGTGAAAACCTTGCCCTGGGCAATTTCGTGCACGTCTTCGACGCTCATATTTCTGCCTTCGGCTACCTCCCGGACGAAATCCTCATAAGTGATCTCGATATATCGGCGTAAAATCTCCTTTTCGGCATCTGTCCAGGCACGGTTGATCGTTCCGAAGTCCGAACGCTCGCCCTTCTTGACGGTTGACCAGTTGAGCCGGATCTTACGGAAGAGGCGTTCGGCATTGAAGGTGATCCCGATCACTCCGATGGAACCGGTGATGGTGGCAGGATCGGCGACAATTTTATCTGCCCGGCAAGCGATATAGTATCCGCCTGAGCCGGCGACCGAGGACATGGAGACGACGACGGGTAGTTTGTTTTCGGTGCGGGCTTTATCGATCTCTCGCAAGATGATATCGGATGCCTGGGCACTACCGCCACCGCTGTCAATACGCAGGATGATGCCTTTGTAACGCTTGTCGTTGCGAACCCGGCGAATGATATCGACGGTGGTTTTATGGGCGATTTTCTGTCCGACGGTGCCGCTTCCCATGACGATGTTTCCCTGGGCATAGATGACGGCGATCATGTTTTCGCGGGGTTGTGACCATTCATAATTCATGTAGTCGAGGAGTTCCCTGCTACGGCGGGATACTTTATATTCGGCTTTGAGTTTGTCCTTCAGTTCGTCCTGATAGATCAAGCCGTCGATCAGTCCTTTGTCCAGAGCGTCCTGCGGATCAAAGTAGGGGCCATTGTCGATCAGTTGTTCCACTTCAGCTCGTGTTAAATCCCTTCCCTGGCTGATAGTATCGATCATTTGGGAATACAAACTACCCAAAAGGGCTTCATAGGTCTCACGTTCTGCGGGTGTCATCTCGGATTCGGACAACATATTGCCGCCGGTCTTGTAGGGATGGCTGCGGAAGTTCATCACTTCGATACCGATCGCTGTAAGTGCTTCGCCGACATAAGGGGCGTTAACTGCCAGACCGCGAAGATCGACCACGCCTTTGGGATTGAGATAGATCCTGTCGGCTACAGAGGCAGCGAAGACATAATCAGCATTGGACATGTTATCATAATAGAAGACGATACTCCTGCCGGTGTTTTTAAAATTCTTCAGTGCCGTCACGATCTCCTGCCTGAGGGCAAAAGAAGCGCTGAAACTGGGATTGACAAAGACGATCCCCTTTATCCCGGGTTGTCCCCCCGCTCTACCGATATCATCGATGATCGATTCCACCGAGCGCTGACCGCTATCGAAGATTTGGAAAGGTCCTACTTTGAATCGGGGAGCGCGGTAGGTGACCACTTCACCCCGGAGTTTCATTTCATACCAGCGGCTTGTGGCTAATCCGGCGAAGGGGAGGAACTGCTGGTCGGACAGGTGGACATATGCGACGCCAAAATTATCGTTCTCTTTGGCGTGAGCAACTGTTCCGATCCGAGATTTGCCGGCGCTCAAAATGAAGGTAAGCATGACGGTTTCGCTCTCCATGTTGTATGTGCCGCCGAGATTGATGCCGTTGATCAATTGCGTATTGATCCCGATGCTGGGCTTCATAATTTCATAACCGTCGGCGGCTTTGGTCGAATCGCCGGGTCGAGATTTGGCATAAGGCAGGTCCAAAGACATCTCCAGGCGCCAGTTTGGCACTGCGGGAATGAACGCCAAAGGTCTCAATCCAAGCCCAAACCGGTATTCCGGCGAACCCTTGTAAGGATTGTCCCAGCGCATGGCCAGGGAGGTGGAATTGTGGGGACGATAGACAATGCTGTTTCGCCATCCGCCTTCCTTCCAGTCACTGTTTCGCCAGGCATAGGACGTTCCGGCATAGAGATTGGGGAGCACATGGTTGGGGAAAACCTCAAAACCATTGCTGATCCGATGGTAACTGATGCCATCGTTGTATTCATAAAGATATGCCGTTTGCCCCAGATTTGCCGCTATCCAATAGTGATTCTGCACCTTCTTTTCGTTCCAGAGATGGATCCAGCCCAGGCCGGAGCTCTTTCCCGTTCCCAATAAAGCGGGATTGACGAGAGGTGCAAACAAATTATCGGTAGTGGCAATCGGCAGATCAAATCTATCCAGATCGATCAGATCGGCAGAATAGACGTCAAATCCTTCCGAATTGCCCTGAGCTAATAGGAGCGCCCCAACGATCAGTGCAAACAACAGTGACAGTGTCTTCTTCTTGGTCATCATTCCTCCTGATATGTAAATTTGAGTCAATACCATGCAAGAGAATAGCCCAAAGTGGCTTTATTTATGATGTGAACATTACTTATAAGCCGGGCTCAATATGGAAGTCCGATGGGGAGGAGGTCTGCTTTGATTATCAAGGATGATTTTTATCATTCTGACAGGATCAGCGACCGGCTTCTATCACGGGGGATTCATCGGTCTCAATAGCAGGTCTGGCAAGATGCCAGGTGATATCTATGCTCTCATACGGAGAGGGGACGGATGTGAAGTGTTTGCTGTAGATGATCCGCAAACTGGCATTATCTTGTAAGATGGGTTTGGCGTCATCGAGTTCGTAGATCAGATCCACGGATCCATTTGCCTCGATCGAGGTAAATTCATGATCCACCGTCCGCAGGTATTGGTCCTTGCCATCAAACAGCCCCAGCAGGAAATATCCGGTGATGGGAACGGCAAGATTGTTTGATATTCGGACATACACATCGGCTGGATGGGGAAATCCACGGATGTCATAGATAAACAATTCATCCTTGCTTACCGGCTCGATCTCGATATCGGTGGTCAGGTTAAAAGCATCTTCATCCAACCAGTTGCCGGAATAGGAACGTGCAGCCCGGAAACCACCCCAATGAGCAAGTGTGCGGATTTCATAACTATCCAGACCAGGATCGTTGACGATATAGGATGATGCTTTGTTCGGGGTTCCGTCCTGTTTTACCACGAGTACCCAATGACTGCGTCTGCCGCTTATCCTGACGATGACCTTGTTTCCTTTTGCCAATTCGTCCGAGAGGAATTGCCAATCGTTGTAGCGGTCGCTCTTTGCCACCAGTTCCAGCCCAATTCTGGCACCGTCAAACTTGGCAGGAATCTCCCAACGCATCAAATTGCCGCTATAACCTTGGTTTTGCTTCAGCCAGCGGTTTAGTTTATCGGGAGTGATGCGGGGGTTTGATGCCTCGGCATTGAGCAACATGGAGAGGCAACTTAGGACACAACCGCCATTGGATATCGTGCCTCCCCGGCGGGAGCCGATACGTTCTTGTTTCCAGCGATTGTCATTCTGCGAATACCACATAAATCCGGTCGGATACAAGGTTTCGCAAAGAAGGAGAACCGCTATCAATCCAAGGATTGTCCTAAAGTATTTCATCGCAACCTATCTGATTATTTTGCCTATACATATCTGTCGTCGCCACAATGCAGAGCGGGGCATAATTGTCAACAACAAAGATAATTCACTTGCCAAATTCAGCGCCACAATAACGATGGACTCCAGTCCCATCCTGCGATGAGGGAGGATTCTGTCATCAAGGGAAGAAGTGCTTTAGCGCGCTCTTTCAGTTCTCTCTCCTCCCATCTGCAAATCTCTATGGGACTGGAGTATCGAGCATGGACTTGAAACGTCACATTGTCACCATCATCATCAATAACATTGAATGCGCCTATCATCCCGTAACAGAACTGCTGCATGAGTATGCCGGCAGGATTCATCTGCGCTTGGGTTTTCCCATGCGGGACAAAGATGTCTCGGTCATCTTTCTGGTGATCGACCTCTCTCTGGACGAAATGGGTGCATTTTCTGGGAAACTCGGCCAGATGAGCGGAGTCCGGGTCCAAACGATGCTCCTGAAAGTGGATTGAAGGAATTAAATGAAATACGATAGCAACGGACTGGGCAGTTTTATCCCTGCTGCCGAAATTGACGACCTCCTAAAAGGGAAAGCGCATCCCGATCAGTATCAAATCCGGGACATAGTCGCCAAGTCCCTTGCCAAAAATCGTCTTTCTCCAGACGAGACGGCTGTGTTACTAAATGTGACCGATCCCGAACTGAGACAACAGATCCTGGAAAGTGCCACCGAACTCAAAGAGCGGATCTATGGCAACCGGATCGTATTGTTTGCGCCCCTTTACATTGGCAATAAATGTGTAAATGACTGTGTTTATTGTGGCTTCAGGATCAGCAATCCGGAATGTCAACGTTCGGAACTGGATAACGGACAATTGGTAAAAGAGACCAAAGCATTGGTGGATAAAGGTCATAAGCGACTAATTCTAGTCTATGGCGAGCATCCGGATTATGATGCTGATTACATTGCCCAAACCGTGGCGACAGTTTATCAAACCAAATCTGGCAAAGGTGCGATCCGTCGGGTGAATATCAATGCCGCTCCGTTGGATGTTGAGGGCTTCCGCATCGTCAAATCAGCCGGTATCGGCACCTATCAGATCTTTCAGGAGACCTATCACGAACCAACCTACAAAAGGGTTCACCCTCGTGGTCCGAAAAGCAGTTTTCTTTGGCGTTTGCATGGGCTCGACCGGGCCATGCTTGCCGGGATCGATGATCTGGGGATCGGCGCTTTGATGGGTCTATATGACTGGCGCTTCGAAGTGATGGGATTGCTCTGTCACACTATCCACCTTGAAGACCGTTTCGGGGTGGGACCGCACACCATTTCCTTCCCCAGGATCGAACCAGCCATCGGAACCGACTTTGCCGAGCATCCGCCTCAACCCGTTGCCGATGATGACTTTAAGCTGCTCGTCGCCATTATCCGCCTGGCAGTGCCTTACACAGGTATGATCTTGACTGCAAGGGAACCGATAGCCATCCGCGATGAAGTCCTGCGTTATGGCGTCTCACAGATCGATGCCGGCTCCAGTATCGGAGTGGGGGATTATTCTGCCAAAGATGACGATTCCATCCGTAAGAGCCAATTCGTACTCGGTGATACTCGCTCTCTCGATGAAGTGATCTATGAACTTGTCCAAAGCGGCTATATCCCATCTTTTTGCACCAGTTGTTACCGCGCCGGAAGAACAGGGGAGCACTTCATGGAATTTGCCATCCCTGGTTTTGTTAAGCGCTTTTGCACTCCCAATGCGCTACTTACTTTTGCCGAATATCTGAGCGATTACTCATCGCCCCAAACTTATGAAGCAGGTATGAAACTGATTGATAAGGAGATAGCGCTGATCCCGGACGAGGGCATGCGACAAGCGGTCACAGAAAAACTCGCCCTCACGCAAGCAGGTCGAAGGGACTTCTATTTTTGACGAGCTCTCTAAATCCCGCATAATATAGGCGGCTGGCGCACAAACAACCAGATGTGCCCTGCGCCAGAACGGATTTCAATCGGTGTTTGAGCCGCATGTTACGGCTCTTTACGTAGTTCCGGATTTTTGGGGGATCGGAACCATCCGCCACCTGGTGCCCAGTGTTTTGTTCGTCCGGATTGCACTGCAAGAGCGTTGTTTATACGGGAATCACCATACATCGGGAACGTGAAAATGAAACACCGTCTCTCCATTCCGGCGCAAGCCGTAATGACATCGGATTTTGTCGGGCAGATGGTTTGAATATAGCAAGAAGTCAATCGCTTTGAATTATTCGCCGGTCTCAAGAAGGTTTAGATTTAACCCAAATGATGCAGTTGTAGATCAATAAAATACCGGAACACTTTATGGAC
>CAYZZE010000058.1:0-14780 GCA_964482845.1 uncultured Candidatus Cloacimonadota bacterium | reverse complement strand
CACGGAAAATGCTCCTCTTGAAGTGATGCACTGACAGTAGGGGTAGGGCAATCCTCCCCTTGCTTGATAACCTTAGTATAACCTTAGTATAACCTTACGGACGTAAGGTTATACTAAGGTTATGAAGCAGGGAGGAAGTGAGGTATTTTTTGATATTGGTTGACAACCAGAATCAGGAAACTTTGGAGAAATCAGCGGAATTGAAGGCATCAATTGCCAATAAGACACTCTGTATCAGGCAGAGGCAATAATAGTGACCATTGCAAGTTGGGATCAATAGATAAAGAGCGCTGCTCATATCGGGATCACCTGATATTGAGAACGTGAAAAATAAACTTCATCTCTCATAACACCTGATGGCGCCGGAAAACTTATGATATTGCTTTATCAAGACCACAGTATCCGGTGATCCCAATAAGTGCTATAGTCTCCGATATCGCTTCTCACGACAACAATATCTGGTGATCCCAATATGTGCTATGGTCTCCGACACCACTTGCTCAAGACCACAATATCTGGTGATCCCAATATGTGCAACGCTCTTTGACAGACAGTTTGGATACAGTCATAGAGGCGACCGCTATGAATTATTCAATGATCTGAGGTATTGTGCTGGTGAACAAGCAATATCATCCGTCATTCCGGCGGTCGTAGGTTTATCCATCACCATCAGAGGCGATAGTATCAATCGAGGGAAATGGTGAAAGAGTCGAGGATCCGGTTCCGGTGGTCATGGACATTGACCAGGATCTGCTTAGAGCCGATACGGTAAAGGATGCAGAAGTGGTGTTCCTTGACAAAGATTTGGGAATGGTCGTTGCGGCTGCTATTATCATACAGCGGTGCTCCGCCGCCACCGGTGGTGATATAATGGATGCCTTTGAATAATGACCTTTCGTAACAGTGGTCATGTCCGGCAAAGACGGCTTTTACATGGTATCGTTCAAACAGCGTGGGGAGGAATAAACTTAAGCCGGGAGTGTTTCCGTGCCGGCCGGAACTGAAAATGGGATGGTGAAGCATGATGAAGATGGGGAGGCGGGCATCTTCCAATTGCTGCAAGAGCCATTGATATTGACCGGATCCGGGGGAAAGCCGTTCGTTGGAATCCAAAACGATCCAAAGGATCGAATCTGCGACTACACTGTAGTGCGTGTCGGTCAGATACGGGAAATTCGCCAGAAAGAGGTCTTTGTTCTTTTCGTGATTACCACGGGCGGGATAGAGTGTCACCATCTGGATCAGGGGATCAATGATTTGGAAAAAGTTGTCATATTCGCTTTGCCTCAAACCCTTATGCACCAAATCGCCCGTATGAAATACGGTGTGGAATGAATGGTTTGCCATTTGTGCAACGATCTGGCGGTGGATATCATGCTGGGTGCGGGTGTCGCCATAGACAGCGATCTGGGCATAGATATGCAGGCAGCATGATAAGACGAGACAGGTCAGGATACGTCTGATCATTCGATGTCGGAATCATCCAAGGCAAAATAGAGGTCACGGAAGCGCTGGAGGTCTTGCCATGCCAGAGGTTTATTGTCGGTATTGCGGAGCAAAGCGGCGGGATGGTATGTCACGAAAGCCGGTCGATCCATGAACGAGTGATTCATCAAACGCAGCCGGTTCATCGGCAGATCAGTCGGAAGCAGGGTCTGGGCAGCGACCAACCCGAGGAAGAGAAATACTCGGGGTTGGATGGCATTGATCTGTTGGATCAGGTGGGGCAGACAGGCGAGGCGCTCTTCATTTTCGGGATTGCGGTTGTTGGGTGGGCGGCATTTGACGATATTGGTGATATAGACGTCCTGGCGGGAGAGATGGATGGCGGCGAGCATTTTGTCAAGCAATTGTCCGGCATCTCCGACGAAGGGTCTGCCGGTTAGATCTTCCTGCCTTCCGGGGCCTTCGCCAATAATCATGGCGCCGGCATTGGGATTGCCTTCGCCAAAGACAACATGTTTTCTGCCCAGGGCAAGTTTACATTTGGTGCAGTTTTGGCAGCGTGATTTTTGTCGGTCAAGATCGTCGCCCCGCGATGTCTGGGATCGATAAATGCCCTCGACCCCGCTGATCTTGAGCAGTTCGAGGTATTGTCTGATCGATTTGTAGGTCATACGATGCTCTGTGTGGGCGGCTCGCTCTTTGCCCGACCATGAGAGGAGGTGTTTATCCGCTCCGGTCGATTACCGGCGATCAGTCGTTCTCGTCGTCGGGACCGTTATCCTGATCAAAATCGTCCATATCATCGTCTTGGAAGGCGTCGGTAAGTTTCAATGAATCATCAATGGTCTCTTCATCCATCAAAGGTTCATAATCATAATTGTCCTGTTCCCGTTCCATAGCGGCGGTAAGAGCGGCGGCTTCGGCTTCGGCGATTTCGGCCAGGTAGTCCGGAATTTCGTTGTCTGACACGTGTTCCATTGCCAATTCGGTCAATTTGACGGCGAATTTTTGTTTCACGTAGGACGGGAGCTTGTTGAGGCGTTCGATCTCCAGATTGGTCAAGAGGCAGTAGAGGTAATTCATATTGCCTTTTTCCAGGAAGGTCTCAATTTTGTTGTTTATCATTGTCTTCTCCATTATGTAAAAAGTGTATATCGGGAGCGCAGTAGCGTACCACGCGGTTGGCCTCGGCGGAAATGATGCAGGCGACTTCATCAACGGCTTGATCGAGATCGTCATTGATCACCAGATAATCGTAGCGGCAGATCTGCGTGATCTCCTGGGAGGCGATCATCAGACGCTTATCGATCTCCTCCATCGTATCCGTGTTGCGTTTGATCAGGCGGTCTCGCAGGACTTGCATTGTAGGTGGCAGGATAAAGATCTTGACGTATGGGATATCGGTATCGCTGATCTGGGCGGCGCCCTGGACATCAATATCCATGATCACGTGCCGTCCGGCATTGAGCCGGCTCTTGATATAACTGATCGAGGTGCCATACCATCTGCCAAAGACGCAGGCGTGTTCCAAAAAATCACCGGCTGAGATGCGTGTCTGGAATTCATCCTCAGTGACAAAGTGGTAGTGTATGCCGTTCTGTTCTTCGCCACGGGGCGTGCGTGTCGTGTAGGATACGGAATAGTCGATGTCATCCAGCTTTCGGAGAATTTCGTTCAGGATGGTGGATTTTCCTCCGCCTGAAGGCGCGGAGAGGATGATCAGGAAATGTGCCTTATTTTTGATCACCTGACAGCCACATCGGTCGAGGGTCTCTGATCAGACATCAAGGAGCTTTTTGTATTCGAGAGCGGAAAGGAGGTTTTGCAGGTCATCCGGATCCGACAGTTTGATCTTGATCAGCCAGCCCTCTTCATAGGGTGATTTGTTGATCAGGTCAGGCGAGTCTTCGAGGTCGGTATTGCGTTTTTCGACCTTGCCGCTTACGGGACAGATAATGTCCTCGACTGCCTTGGGAGTTTCTATCGAACCGCAGGGCTCTCCGGCGGTCACTTTGGATCCTGTATCCGGCAGATCGACAAAAACGACCTCCCCCATTTCACCCTGAGCAAAATCAGTGATGCCCATGGTGGCGATATCGCCATCCATTCTGATCCATTCATGTGATTCAGTATAGTACAGATCTTCAGGAACAAACATTTTCTCCTCCACGAGAATAGTTTTCCTCGCCAAATCCTGAGGGGGCTGCAATATGTCAAGCACAATCGTTGTGCGTTCAATCAGGTGAACAATACCAAACTGACTGCCATGATGATCATACCGGCGATGAGTCCAGTGATGGCGACATGGTGCTCGGCATATTCTTCGGCAGTGGGCAGGAGTTCGTCCAATGAGATATATACCATGATCCCGGCTACGGCGGCAAAGACGATCCCAAAAGTGGTGTCGCTGAAGAAGTGCCGTAGCAGGAAGTATCCCAAGACCGCACCGAGCGGTTCTGACAGACCGGACAGGAAAGAATACGCGAACGCCTTGCGCCGGCTCTTGGTGGCATAAAAGATGGGGACGGATACGGCGATCCCCTCGGGTATATTGTGAATGGCGATTGCGATCCCGATCCCGATACCCAGGGCGGGATCTTCCATTGCGGCCATAAAGGTGGCGATTCCTTCGGGGAAATTGTGGATGGCGATCCCCAGGGCGGAGAATATCCCCATACGCATCAGTTTCTTGTTATCCAGTCTGGCTTTTTGATCCTTATCTTTAACATTTTTCAGTTCATGCGGGTTCTCGTGGGTGGGGACAAGATTGTCGATCAGAGCGATCACGCCAATACCTGCAAAAAAGGCGAGAAGGGTTATCCAGTAGCCCCGGGGATCACCAAATGCATCTTCCAGAGATTCCCTTGCCTTGGGAAAGATCTCCACGAATGATATATAGAGCATCACGCCGGCAGAAAGTCCCAAAGAGGCGGATAAAAACTTGGGGCTAAAACGCTTGGCGGTGGAAGCCATGAGGGAGCCAATTCCCGTTGCCAGACCGGCAAGAAGAGTTACACCAATAGCAAATAGGACATTCGATTCCAAAGTTTACCTCCTGATCAAATTGTGAGCGCCTGTCCGAGTCAACAGCAAGCCGTGCCGCATACCCCAGGGACAGACAAAAAACCGATCGGCGTCTTGAAGGGTAAGGATGCTATGGATAATGATCAATCCGGCAATAATGACATCTGCCCGGAGTGGCTCCATTCCAGGAAGACCACGACGATCGACCAGCGATATCTTGCTGAGTGGTATGATGGTATTTCCCAGCGTCTTGCGGGTGATGACATTCCCTTGTTTTTGGGATAGATGAGTATTTGCCTGCAGCAGATCCCTCAAGGCATGAACGCTGCCGCCCATCCCGATAACGGATTCTGCTATGGTGACCGGCAGATGAGACGATAGACTCGCCAAAGCGTGACCGGTCATGGTCTTAAGGATGGTTTCGTCAATGCCGTCATAGGCTTTGTAAGATTCGGTAAGCGTCACAATGCCCAGTCCGATGCTTTGGGCTTCTGGCGCCTTGCCCGCTTCCGCAACGATCAATTCTGTGCTGCCGCCACCTATATCAAAGGCAAGCAGGTTTTCGACGGGTGAACCGAATACCTGTTGCGCTGCCCGATATGAATACAATGCTTCGGTTTGGGCATCGAGAACCTCCACAGACAGATCGGTTTGCGCTGTGATCAGATCGATCAATTCATTGCTGTTTTGTGCTGTCCGCAATGCCATCGTTCCTACCATCCAGAGTTTTTCTACGCTGTGGGAGCGTGCTTTTTCGCCGATCGATTTGAGCGCTTGGAGCGTCCGCAACATGGCGGATGGAGACAGGAGACCTTTCGGCAGCAGACCTGCACCCAGACGGTTGTATTCAATATACTCTGCTCTGATATCCAGAGTATCATATTCATAAGCGGCAATGGTGCACTTGGTGGTGTTGGTGCCCAGGTCGATAACGGCGAAGATCTTTTGCGGCATGGTATCGTGCATCATATATTGTTGTCCAAAGAATCGGTCGATAATGAGAAGGCCGATGATTGAGAAAGAAACCGGAAGCGTTTATTTACCGGTGACGCTGACATCATCAAGCATGACGGCGCATGCCTTTCTACCGCCGAGATTGGTTGACCGATCCTCGATGTCAATGACGCGGTTCAGCACATCGTACACGTTTCCGGAGAGCATACAATCCTTTACCCTGCCGGTCAAAACGCCTTTTTGAATCATAAACCCCGTGGAAACGCCAACGGAAAAATCGCCATTGAGGATATTGCCGGAGTGGGCTCCCATCACGGAATGGACGATGATGCCCTGGTCGATGCTTCTGATCATATCCTGCAAGGATTTGACGCCGGGATCGAGACAGGGATTGATGATATTGGGCTGAGGCATGCTTTCCACGGATTCGCGGTTGCCATTACCGGTCGGTTCGACATTCAGTTTTTGGGCATAATTGAGATCGGTGGGTATGGTTTTAAATACACCCTTGTCAAAATAGGCGTATTGGCGGGTGGGAGTGCCTTCGCTATCAAAGCCGCAGGAACTGGTCATGTCTTCGGCGAGAGGATCTTGCCGTAGGGTGATCTTGTCGGAGATGATCCGTTCGTTCAGGCGATTGCGCAAGGGGGAAATGCCGGTGTGGATATTGACCGGGTTGATCGCAGAATGCAAGCGCCAGATCAGGGCATAGATGCTCATGGGCATGATAATCACTGGCATTGCCAATGTTGGAGGGATTATCTCGTTTCGGCTGATGGCAAAGAGTTCGAGCATCTCATCAATTTTCTCCTGATCCAGCGCTTTCCATTGTTTATCCACCACGAAATGCGAGAGTCCGGAGCCGGTGCCGGGGAATATCATCTCCACCGAGGAATAGTAACCGGAGGTCCTGTGGCTGAGAGAGGTTCCGGCAGAATTGATCAGCCCGATCGTCCCGATTCCATAGCCGGTGGAGAAATTGACCTGACCCTCGCTTCTGGCTTTGATATATTCGATTACGCGTTTGCCTTCGTCGATCAGGTCTTTTTTACTGATGGTCTCGATGGAAGCGCTGTAGGCATCAGTTTTATTGGCGTCTTGGGTCAATGGGAAATGGAACCTGACCTCCATGCCGTTTTCGGCGGAGATCATTGCCTGCCGAAGCAAGGCATCGGTATCCAAGAGGTTGCGGGTGTGAGCCAGTCCGATTTTGCCATCCTTGATGACTCGCAAGGCAATGCCGGAACTCAGCGAGGAATCCGCCTTGTCCAGTTTGCCATCGCTAAAACTGATGCTATCTGAGGATTCTTCAATATGATATACTTCTGCCTGATCCACTTTCTGTTTGGCGAAATCTATCAGGTGTTCCATTATTTACCTCCCACGGTCAGTTCTCTGAATAATACGTGCGGTCCGCCATAGCAGGAACGTATATTGGTCTGTCCTTTGCCACAACCGCCGGATTCTTTGAGTACAAAGTCCTTGCCGATCATCCAGACGTTGTTGAGGGTCTGATAGAGATTACCGACGATATTGATGTCCCGGATCATACGGGTGATCCTGCCACCTTTGACCAGATAGCCGTAATTGGCTCCAAAGGTAAAGTTCTCACCGGAGGTCTGACCACCCATCGGATCGCCGATATAGAGTCCGTCGTCCATGGTCGAGAGTAGTTCTTCCAGTGAATATCTATCCGGCTGGATAAAGATATTGCCCATGCGGACGATCGGGGTATAGCGAAAATCCTCGGCAATGGCGTGACCGGTGAGGGGCTCATTCATCTCAGCAGCAGTAAAGCGGTCATGCAGACGCGCAGTCAAGACTCCATTAGTCATCAGGTTTACCCGTCTGACCGAAACGCCTTCGTCGTCATAGCGGTAGAAGCCAAGTTGTCCGGGTTGGGTTGCATCGTCAATGATTGTGAGAATATCCGCTCCGAGTTTAGCGCCCAGTTGCATTTTCTCTTTGAGGGCAGGGAGGTCACGGACGATATCGGCTTCTGAGAAGTGACCAAATGCTTCATGGGTAAAGACGCCTGCCATACCGGGATTGAGGATCATGCGATAGGTGCCGGCCTTGACCGGTTCGGCGCTTAACAGGTCACAGGCGATCTTTGCCTTTTCGATCGCTTCTGCCTCACGGTCTCGCACTCTTTGAAATCCATCGCTACCGCCGAAGGCAACGCGCACCGTCTGTGTCAAGGCACCTTCCTGAGTGATAACTGATCCACTCAAACGGGTGGTGATCAGTTCCTCGTTGATCTCGGTGCCTTCACTGTTGTAAAAGAACTTATTGCGAAAGAAGTCGGTGTAGCCGATCTCGACGTTGGCAACCTTAGGCTGGGCGAATAGCAGATCGGAATAATGTTTGGTAATGGCGATCTTTTCCGTCAGCGAAATTTGGCGAGGATCCTCGATCAACGGTGCTTTTGGAGTATCGATAATCTTAGGAACCGGTGCCAGAGATTTGGGTGTAGTTCCATTGGCAGCGAGGACTTCGGCATTCTCCAGCGCTTTCCGGATGGCGCTCTCCGCTTGCTCCGGTTTGGTAAAACTGACGCTCGCCACCGCACCTTTTTTCATCACCCGCAGGACATAGCCGTCACCGAGATTTGATCCACAACTGCGGATCTCTTTCTTATTCATGGTGACCTGCTCGACCTGCTTGGTCTCATACCGGATGTCAAAGTAATCGGTATCCAGTCCTCTGGTCATTATTTTGAGTTGTTCTATCATAATATCTCCTTATATTCGATACGCTTTTAGCCGGTCACCCGGAGCAGGACATACAAAAAAGCACCAGCCAGAAGGATGCTATCCGTTCTATCCAATATCCCGCCATGCCCAGGAATAAGGTCGGAACTGTCCTTAACACCGCAATCGCGCTTGAGCATCGATTCGATAAGATCTCCCACTTGACCAAAAATACCCGCTGACAAAGCAAGAAAGACCAAATGGTGCAAGGTGATCCAAGTGACATCCATCAGAGCAAAGAGCAGTATGATCAGCCAGGGCGCGGTCGCTCCGGCGATAAAGCCCTCAATCGATTTGCGCGGACTGATGGTGGTTACATTGCGATGCCTGCCAAACATCATACCGATAAAATATGCCACGGAATCCACGATCCAGATCATGCTTATAAGGTATAAGAGCAAGTTTTTCTCAGCGAATTCAAAATGGATACGGACAATCATAACCGGCATGATGGCAACGTAGAAGATGCCAAACAGACCTGCAAACATCGGCTGGAGGGAAGGAGTCCGGTTCCAGTTTATCATTGTGGCAAAGGATGCGGCAAGTATGACCAGCCAGAGGATCACCAGATCCAAAGCATCGGTCATCAGCATTGCAGAATAAACGCTTCCAGCGAGTATGATCCAAGCGGAGGAGATGACGATCTCCCTCTTCATCATCATCTGCCGGTACTCCATCATACCCAATATGGTGATTACAAAAAAGAGCGCGATCAAAGGGATGCCTCCGCTATAGAAAACCCATAACAGCAGAGGTATGAATATCAAAGCGATAAGGATACGTGGTTTGAGATCACTCATATGTCCTTCAATCCGTAGGGGCGCATTCCATCGCACCCTTTTCTTTGGTTCAGTTCTCTCACTTGTCCTTCAATGCGCCAAACCGCCGTTGCCGTTCCTGATAATCCCTCAGTGCCATACAAAACTCATACTTATCAAAATCGGGAAAAAGGGTCTCAGTAAAATACAACTCCGCATACGCCGCTTGCCAGAGCATGAAATTGGACAACCGTTGCTCGCCGCTGGTGCGGATCACGAGATCCAAAGGCGGCAGTCCTGCCGTGAATAGGTAATCATCAAATTTTTCAGCAGTTAGATGGGCACATCTGTCCTGCCTCTCTGAGACATCGTCATACCAGCGAAGAATACTCTCGATTATCTCCTGCCGGCTACCATAATTAAAAGCGACATTGATCATAGGACCAGTATTGTTCCAGGTCAGTGACAAGGTATCCTCAATTTTTTTCATATAATCAGGATTTACGTTCATGCGGCTGCCGATGGTGCGGATCTTTACGTTTTGCCGGTGAACCTCGCCAATCTCTTTGTGCATCATCTCGATGAGCAGTTTGAGCAGTCCGTCCACTTCGTTTTGTGGACGACTCCAATTCTCGGTGGAGAAAGCATATAAAGTTATGCACCGCAGGTTAAGTTCCACTGCCAGTTCGATGATATTGCGCACTGATCTGGCACCCGCCCTGTGTCCATAGAGACGGGGACGGCGGTGCAACATTGCCCAGCGTCCGTTGCCGTCCATAATGATGCCAATGTGTTGCGGTAAGCGATGGGGATCGAGATCTACAGCCAAGTCCCGATAGTTCCGCTTCATTGTTAATCCGCCTTGTTTTTGGCATGCCAGCGCAACCAGGCGAAGACAAAGCCGTCCAGGTCGCCGTCCATCACCTTGTTTACATTGCTGGTCTCGTATCCGGTGCGCAGGTCTTTAACCATCTGGTAGGGCTGAAAGACGTAGGAACGGATCTGATTGCCCCAGCCGATATCCGTCTTGGTGGATTCAAGGGATTTCTTTTCTTTCTCACGTTGTTCTTCAAAAAACTGAAACAACCGGCTCTTGAGGATCGCCATCGCTTTTTCCCGGTTCTGGATCTGGGAGCGTTCATTCTGGCAACTCACAACGATCCCACTGGGCAGATGAGTGATCCGGACGGCGGAATCGGTGGTATTGACATGTTGTCCGCCTGCGCCGCTGGCTCTGTATGTATCGATCTTGAGGTCTTTGGCTTCGATCTCCACTTCAATGTCATCATCGATCTCCGGATAGACAAAGACCGAGGCAAAAGAGGTCTGACGCTTGCCTTGGGCATTGAAAGGCGACATTCTCACCAGACGGTGGATGCCGATCTCCGCTTTGAGTTTGCCATAGGCATAATTGCCTTTGATCTCGACGGTTACGCTCTTTATACCCGCCTCTTCGCCCGGTAGGATATCCAAGACAGTAAATCCATATTTGGCATTATCCGCCCAGCGCATATACATCCGTAAAAGCATCTCCGCCCAGTCCTGTGCCTCCGTACCACCTGTTCCGGCATGAATGGAAAAGAGAGCATCGTTGTGATCATACTTTTCATTCAATAGGCATTCGATCTCACTCAATTCGGCAAAGTGCCGAGTGTCCTGCAGATGCTTCAGCGCTTCTTCAAACAGCGCGGGATTGAGATCCTCCTCCAGTAGCGTGACATAGGTCTCCAGATCATCTCTGAGTTCATCCAGTTTGTAGATATGGTCGATCTCTTCCCGCAGGATGCTGATCTGCTTGCCGATACGTTTGGCGCGGTTCTGGTCGTTCCAGAAATCCGGGGCATGTTGTTGTGCTTCGAGTTCCTTCAGTCGATCCTGTCGTTTGGCGAGGTCAAAGTAACCTCCGGATCTCAAAGATCTTCTCGCCGAGGGCTTCGGTCTCTTTTCTATAGTCGATAAAGTCCATTTTCATTCCTATCGATGATTTTTGTCGCATTGTCTCTGATCTTAGTATTACGTCAAGGATTTTCCCTGGCACCGCATCCGATGGGATTTGTGTTTGGAAGTTTTGATTGACATTATCCCTGTTTTCCCAATTAGGTCGTCCAAATTATCCAATAGGAAGAATCGATGTATCAGGAACCATACCATTTTCCCCTGGAGCGCTACATGACCACCGAAAGGTTCGGGCGGATCAAGCGCTTTGCTGAGAATAAAAAGACACCGCTACTCATCATAGATATGGAGCACATCGAGCGCAAGTATCACGAATTGACCGAGTGCATGCCATTTGCCGACATTTTTTATGCCATGAAAGCCAATCCGATGAACGAGATACTCCTGCTGCTCAACCGGCTGGGCTCCAATTTTGATGTGGCATCGCGCTATGAACTCGACCAACTCACCGGCTTGGGCATCGATCCCCAGCGGGTAAGTTTTGGCAATACGGTCAAGAAGCGCGAGGATATCGCCTATTTTTATCAAAAGGGAGTCCAATATTTTGCCACCGATTCGGAGTATGACCTGATCAATATTGCCGAGACCGCACCCAAAGCCAAGGTCTTTTTCCGTATCCTGACTGAAGGGACCGGAGCCGATTGGCCGCTCTCCCGCAAGTTTGGCGCTCACTCCGATCTGATCTATCATCTGATTCTCAAGTCCGTTGAATTGGGGCTCACACCCTGGGGTATATCTTTTCATGTCGGATCTCAGCAGCGGGACATCGGTCAGTGGGATGATGCCATTGCCCGTGTCAAATACCTCTTCGATGCCGTGGCGGAAGAAGGCATCGAACTTCACATGATCAATATCGGTGGCGGTTTTCCAGCACATTACGTCGATCCCACTTTCACAATGAAGGAATATGCCTCGGAGATCGGACGCTATCTGCATGAGGATTTCGGCAGCGATCTACCTCAGATCATCATTGAGCCCGGTCGCTTTCTGGTCGCCGATGCCGGTGTTTTGGTCAGCGAGGTGATCCTCCTCTCCCAAAAGACCAAGAGCAATCTCTACCGCTGGCTTTTTCTCGACGTCGGCAAGTTTGGCGGTCTCATCGAAACCATCAACGAATCCATCAAATATCCCATTTACTTTGAAAAAGAAGGTCTCGCTCAGGAGATCATCATCGCCGGACCTACCTGCGACAGCATGGATATCTTATATGAGAACTACAAATACCACATGCCGGATACCGTGCGCCCCGGCGACATAGTGTATATCTTTACCGCCGGCGCCTATACCCAGAGTTATAGCTCCATCAATTTCAATGGGTTTCCCCCGCTAAATGCGGTCACATTATCATAAAACAAAGAGGTCTGACATGACATACTTACCGGTTGATGCCCTGCATGGCTTTATGATCGATGTATTTAAACGGCTTGGAGTTCCGCCCGATGATGCCCACATCTGTGCGGACATACTGATCGCATCGGATCTCAAAGGGATCGAGTCCCATGGCGTGGGACGTCTCAAAATGTATTATGACCGGATCTTACAAGGCGTTCAACACCCCATCACCAAGATCGACGTCATCCGCGACAAGTATGCCACTGCCGTCTGGGATGGTAATCATGGCATGGGACACGTCATCGGTTATAGAGCAATGCAAGCCGCCCTTGACAAAGCATCAAAATATGGTTTGGGCGCCGTTGCGGTCCGCAATTCCACCCATTATGGAATTTGTGCCTATTACGCGGAGATGGCGGTCAATCAGGATATGATCGGCATAACCTTAACAAATGCCCGACCTTCCGTTTGCCCCACGTATGGCAGCGATCCGCTTCTCGGCACCAATCCCATCTGTTTTGGAGCGCCGACGGATCTGGATTTTCCCTTTATCTACGACGCCGCCACTTCCATCTCCCAGCGTGGCAAGATCGAACAACTTGCACGCGAGGAGAAGGATACGCCACCATCCTGGGCAATTGATGGAGAAGGCAATCCCCGCACGGACACCAAGAAACTATTGGTTGAACTCATTGATCAAACCGCTGCCCTACTGCCCATCGGCGGAACCGAAGAAGAAACCGGCAGCCACAAGGGCTACGGACTCTCCACCATGGTCGAGATACTCTGCGCCGCATTGCAGAACGGAGCGTTTATGAATGACCTGCACGGCACTGACGAGCAGGGAAATCCCGCTCCTTACAGATTGGGTCATTTCTTTCTCGCCGTCAATATCGATTTCTTTACCGATCTGTCGGATTTTAGAAGGATCTGCGGAGCTATTTGCCGTGAACTGATCAATTCCCGCAAACTCCCCGGCCGAGACCGGATCTGGGTAGCAGGTGAAAAAGAGTATGAAAGCGAATTCCGTGTCCGCCGGCAAGGCATCCCCATCAACCCCAACTTAAAGAAGAATATCGATACAATCCAAAGGGAATTGAATCTCCATCTGCTGGACTTGTGAAATATTTTTCTTGACGGATTGATAAGAGCGCTTTACAGTCGCGCAACAAAACTACATGGAGGTTAACACCTGATGAAAAGATGTATATTGTTGCTTATCCCAATGCTGTTTATCGTCGCTCTGGGAGCGATTGATTGGGAGTATGGTGGAGAGTTCCGCACCCGTGCCGCTATGTATAGCGACTACAGTGACATGGATGGCGGACATATCGACAATCGTCTGGTTTTCAATCTTGCATCCAAGTTGCATAAACAACTGGAATTTGTGTGGCAACTGGAAGTCGGGAACATCGTTTGGGGTGGTCCGGGCGGAGGTTTGAGCACGAAAGGTATCAATATCGAGACGGAAATGCTCTATACCGAATATACCTGTCCCCGGGACAACAAGATACGGATCGGTCAGCAAGTATGGTGGGATCACCGTAGTTTGATCCTCTGTGATACTTTCAGCGGAGTGATGTTGCTTATGGACGACCTGGCTGGGTTCAATGCTGAATTTGGCTATATCAAAGCGATCGAGCAGCGTTTCGATAAAAAGGACGACTATAATGTTTTCTTTGCCCAGTTGAAAAAAGAGGACCCGATGCTGATGGGCCTGTTTGCTTCTTATGGCAAAGACCAGTGGACAAAGAACGCCAATTTTACGATTATGCCCAATGTGGCACTCGCCTATGATCCCATTGATCTTGATCTGGTGGCATTTGTCGATTACCAGAGCCGGCTGGGGATCGAAGTTCGCATCGGTTTTGGTGCTGCTGCAAAGGCGACCATCGGATTTGGCGATTTCAATGTCGGGGCAGACCTGCTCTTCGCCAACAAGGAAGGACTTACTACGCTATCTCCATATTATATGAATGGCTTATACCTACATGGATATGGCGCTTATCATGATGGTGTCGGGTTCGGCTGGTGGAACGGTTATGCCATGGGCAATAACGAAGGCTTGCTTTCTGCCGTCGGTTTTGTCAATATGCCTGTGGGTGAAGACATGAAGGTATTCGGCGCTGCTGGTTACCTCACAACCATCGAAAGCGAAGCCATCGGCATCGAAGTCAATGCCGGCCTGGAAAAAGCACTCATCAAAGATTTGATGAAACTCGCCGTCTATGGCGCAGGAGGTTTACCCGGTAAATATTTCGGCGCCGATAGGCCCGATTATATCTATGTGCTGGGTGCCACCGTCAAAGTCGATTTCTAATCAGATCAATCCTATATTAAGCCACGGACATTGCCGCCGTGGCTTTTTTTGCGTATAACCGACTACCGATTTGCAACCCGATCGGACCACCCTTTCCCGGACAAGCAGGATCGATGAACAATTAAAGACCGTTGCACATAGGGGTATCACCGGCTTCAGCCGGTCGTTGCACTGACTTCAGTCGGTCGTTGCACTGACTTCAGTCGGTGCAGGGTAAAATCTATATGCTTGTATGAC
>CAYZZE010000057.1:0-15036 GCA_964482845.1 uncultured Candidatus Cloacimonadota bacterium | reverse complement strand
ATCCGGTACAACAACCGGATAAATCCGGTGTTGCCGATTATTCAACGGTCTTTTATATTGCTTTCTCTCGATCTCAATCTCCGGTAAGCCCATTATGTGCAATGGTCTCTAAGGATTATGCCTGTCAGATAGTTTGCATACTCGTGAGACAACCGCTCCGAGGTATCTAACGGTCTCAAGAAAATTTAGAATCAAGCGGAATAGTGCTTTCTCCTGAGTGCTCCCTGCTTCATAACCTTAGTATAACCTTACGGTCGTAAGGTTATACTAAGGTTATACTAAGGTTATCAAGCAAGGAGGATAGGGTTGTCAGTCAACTCTCTGAATTATTCAACGGTTTTATGCATTTCGCTTGACAATTAGAGGCGGTAAAAAACCTTGTTCTGGGCTGGTTGATTACGCAAACGTTTGGTTTTCGTCTCAATTGGCACATAATGTGCAATACTTAGACCTATGACATTAACATCCTACAGGAGGAAAACAAATGCTCAAGAAAATGAAGAATCAAAAAGGGTTTACCCTTATTGAGATCCTGGTCGTGGTCATCATCGTAGCGATTTTGGCTGCTATTGCTGTTCCGCGCTATCTGCGTTATGTGGAAAGGTCACGTTCAACCGAAGCGCAGACCGCTATCAGCACGATCCGCAAGGCTTTTGACATTCAGGTACAGACCACCGGTTCTGCTGATGGATTCAATATCGAACAGGCCTTGAAGGAAGCCCGGCTGGGAGAGAGCACTTTGAAAAACTGGAGATTCGAGGTGATCGGAAATCCACCCACCAAATACGTTGCCACATCCACCCAGGATTTTATCGGCGGCGACAGCAAACAAGTATGGTATGATGTTTCAACAGCGAAGTTTCATGGCTATGGAATCGACAATTTCACCAATCCGGAAACCGGAGGGACCGAGACCGAAACCGAAACCCAGTAACCTTAAGGAGAGTAAATTGACGATCCACGAACTGCTCCGTTTCACGGCGGAAGCGGGCGCGTCGGACTTGCATATTGCATCCGGTGCACACCCGATGGTGCGCGTGAACGGAAAGATGAAACGGCTCAACCTGCCAATACTTAGCGTAGAAGAAATGGAGAATTTGGTCTTTGGTGTGATGAACGAAGTCCAGCAAGACATGTTTCGCAAGAATCTGGAAATCGACTTCTCCACCAAATTGAGCAACGACGTACGCTTTCGTGTCAATGCTTTCAGCCAGATCAATGGTATATCGGCTGCCTTTCGTGTGATCCCCAATGAGATCAAATCATACGATGAATTGCACCTGCCGGAGATCATGAAGCGGCTTACCACCAAGGAAAAAGGACTGATCCTCGTAACCGGTCCCACGGGCAGCGGTAAGTCAACAACGTTGGCAACGATGATTGACACGATCAATGACAAACGATACAGTCACATCATCACGATCGAAGATCCGATAGAATTTGTCCACCGCAGTAAAAACTCCCTGATCAACCAGCGTGAATTGGGACATGACACACTATCGTTTACAGCAGCTTTGCGCTCTGCTCTGCGTGAAGATCCGGACGTAATCCTGGTTGGTGAAATGCGTGATCTCGAGACGGTGTCACTTGCGTTGACAGCCGCTGAGACCGGTCATTTGGTTTTCGCCACTCTTCATACCGGCAGCTGTACCAAATCGATCGATCGTATCATCGACATGTTTCCCAAGGAACAACAGCAACAGGTTCGCTCCATGCTGTCCGAATCATTGGAGGCAGTGATCTCCCAGACTCTGCTGCCCACCAAAGATGGCAAGGGGCGTGTGCCGGCAGTGGAGATCATGGTGGCCAATGCCGCGGTGAGAAACCTCATCCGTGAAGAGAAGACCTACCAACTGCCATCGGTGATCCAAGCCAGCACCAAAGAAGGCATGCAAACCCGGGATCAATCCTTGTATAACTTGGTGATGAACAATCTGATCGAACGAACTGTCGCTGAGGAATTTGCGGAGAACCCCAAGATGTTTGCCACGGGCGCCGGATTCTAACGGTAAATGCTCAGAATTGATGCTTGGGGGATCAAATTCCTCCGCCAAAATCAAAGCAATGATCGCCATGGAGGTTGGATGCTTGGACTGCTCGGAAACGAAAGGGGGATGACCCTGATCGAAGTTTTGGTGACATCCGTGGTAATATTGTTTACAATTATCAGCGTCTATATCGGCGTCGTCTTTGCCGAAAAGCAGATGTTGCGCAATTACCGTGACCGGGTGGCGACACTTGTCGCTTCCGGAGAGATGGAATGGCAATATTATCAAAACCGGGTGTTTAATACATACGATACATTCGGCGAAAGGCAGGTGGTCATAGATCGGCTTCCCCGAGGAAGAACCCTTTGGGGCAGAATGAGTGTGGATGTGAAACCCAAATTCGAAACGCCCTTTGGTCATTACTTGTATTATGATGTCGTTCAAGTATCGGTCGTGTGGAATGAACCGCTGGATCGCCGTCAGCGCATGGTAGTGATCCGCGAGGATTTTTATCACGTAAGGTAAGCAGATATGAAGAGACATTTACTCATTGATCAAAAAGGTTTTACGATGATCGAACTGGTCTCCGTTATGGCCATATTTGGTTTCCTGATCGCAGTATCTGCTGTCGGTTTCAGTGTGTTTTTCTCCAAGTTTGGAGAACTCAGCAAATGGGCAGAACTCCAAAAATCCGCCTTTGAGTGTGTATTGACCGTAAAGAACGGACTATCCGTCGGCTCGCATCAAACCCAGCAGTATTATGGCGTGGCAAATGCCGAGAACCTTACCATTGATTTCAACGGCAATGGGATCACCTGCAAACCCCCGGCCCATGATGCCGAAAATATTTATGATGAGGTTCGCTTTTTCTGGGATGGAAATTACATCCGCGCCACTTACCGGCAAGGGCAGATCTCAACCTCCTACCCGATATACGTGTTCCCTCAGTTCAAGCGGAACAACGATATTAGGGTATCCAAATTCCGGTTTACAAAAATCAATAGCGGACCCGACACCAAAGTAGTCCAATTGGATTTTGACGCCGAGATAAAAATATCTCAAAACAAAACGAAACGCGTTAGTTACGTCACAAAAATGACGACGATCAAATAGGAAGCCCCAGATGGAACAACATAAAAGGGAGGAACCATCATGATCAACTTGCTTAAAAACGAGCGGGGCAATCTGACGGTTGCCCTGGTATTGGCAATTTTGGGCATTATGTCCGGATTGACAATGTCGGTCCTTGCCATGAGGGATACCATTGGGTTCAACTATGACTACGAAGGAATCCAAGGATTGCATTTTCTTCGATCGGAAGGCAAACGAGCCCAGACCCTGGTGGAAAAGATGGATTATAGCGGCGGCGGATTCATTGCTCCGGAAAAATATGCCGAAGTAAGCGGTTCGCATCTGAAACGAACTTTTCATATCAGAACGTTGGTCGAGCGTGATAACGTTACCACCGGCGGTGGAATGTTCTTCACCGGTGGCTATGCGCTTCGTTCTCTGGTTACAGCCGCCAAAGGAACCGGCGGAACAGCCTTCTGGTCTGCCGATCGATCCATCGTAAAAAAGTATGGGATACACTATATCAGGCGAACCAGTTTTGCCGGATACCACTACTTTTCTGATGATGACCAGTCAGTGAATAGCACTCCAGTCTATTTCTGGGGACCTGATGTGATCCATGGTAAAGTTCACAGCAATACCAATATCTGGCTCAAACAACTTGGGGGCGGCTCCAATAGCGGCTGGCCGACCTTTTACGGTAAAGTGACGACGGCCGGCTCAATCATGTCCTATAGTGGACAACCACCTTATGATCTGGTCTTCAGAGGCGGATATCAGGAACACGTCAATCCGATCGAATTTAATCCCCAGGCAACGCTGATCCATCAGAATGGTCACCAATGGATGGGTGGTGCTGACCTGCCCAATCACATTTATCTGGTTACGGTATCAGGGTCTGGTTATTCTTCGCTTCGGGGAGTAATCACTGACAATATCCGTGAGTATGCCGATGTTTACAGCAATTACCCTCCCGGAACCGGGGCGCCGCTATTCAGAAATAACTATGTCACTGCCGATACGGTCTGGGGTTCGGGACCCGGCGGAGCGGTCAACAATGGATCGGTCTATGTAAAATCCAACCTATGGATCCGTGGCACTTTTACCGGTAAACAAACTTGGTGTTCCAAGTATAACCTGATGCTGAACGGCAATATCACGTATTCCGGCACCACTCCCGGCACGGCGCCGGATAATCCCCAAAACATGAACCGGCATGATTTTACCGGCTTGGTCTCGGAAAGATCTATTTTGATCCAGTACGGTTACCGTGATCCGGTGGATTCGCTTCGAAAAAGGCCGAACTGCGAACCAAATCCTGGCGATCCACGTCCCGGGATCATGATCTATGCCGCGATGTGTGCACTGGGACAATCCGGAACTCCTGTCCCCGAAAATCCTTCCGGAGCGGGGGTCTTTTCCTTTCAATACCAACGTCCGCATTCGGCAGTTCCCTCATATAGAATTGGCAATATCGTCTATGACAAGATTGATCTGCACCGTCGCAGATATCCCCAGACAGCCACTCAATTGTGGCCTCAGAACATTGATTATCCCTGGTATAATCCTCTGTGGCCAGAACGTGTTCCAATCAAAGAACGCGGAGTGATCACACTTTATGGATCAGTCGCCCAAAGACGGCGCGGATTTGTACATCGCAGTAACTATGACACGGAACATCAGCCCGCTATCTATGGCTTGTGGGATATTCCGGCGGGCTACCTCGGCGGACCACCCAATAGTACTTATACTGATCCGGTCTTGCCGATGCAGTTAACCACAATCAATTCACCCGGTGCCACTGGTTCCGGGGTCGGATATAATACCAAAAACTATAATTTTGATGAACGACTGTCCTTTGCCCAGCCACCGGACTTTCCCGAAGTGCATGTCCGCGGCGGCTTGACTCCGTTTGAATCGGAGAACTGGACCCTCCGTCATGTACCGAGGAATTTCTAGTATAAATATGACACCCGGATAAAGAGGAAGTATGAAAAAGAAAAAAGTGGTAAAATTCAAGGAATCCGTGGGTATAGACATCGGTTCGCACAGCGTCAAAGTCGTGCATCTCAAGAAATTGCACGATGGATTCAAGCTGTTGAACTATGAAGTAAGACCTACGGTGCCGCAGGGAATGGAATATGTGCCCTCAGATTTGAGGATCGACCGCTTTGCCCCAATAATCGTCGAAATTCTGAGAACGTTGCACATCAGTCCCAAGAGCATCAAGCATCTGGTTACCTCGGTTGGTGGCGATAATACCAGCATCAAACAGATCAAGACCATTTTCCTGCCGGAGGATGAATTGGAATCAGCGCTGTTTTTTGAAGCCAAAAAACACATTCCCATCAGCGGTAGCGATATGGTATTGGATTTTCAGGTGTTGAGCGTGGAAGAGAGCACGAACAATATGAACATTTTATTGGCAGCCACAAACAAGGACGTTCTCAATGAACATACTAATGTGTTGGTCACTGCAGGTCTTACGCCAAACATCGTGGACATTGATTCCCTGGCGATCGCCAATACGTTTTCGCTCAATTCATTTGTCGAGGATGGTGTGTATATCCTGCTCAATCTTGGAGCCCATCGCACGAATATGGTGATTTGGGGACCGGGAGCAAAGTTCTTTTCCCGTGATATTCCCTTTGGAGGTTATCACTTTACGCGAGACATTATGCGCAAGAGGCAGATGGAATTTGCGGAAGCGGAGAACTACAAATTCGATTGGGGTCTGTTGGACGATCCTTCCCGCAATGACAATCGGACGATCAATATGCTTGATATCAGCGAAAAATCAACCGAAGACCAGATCGCAGAAGAGATCCGTCGTTCCTTACGCTTCTACGTCAAGGAAGCCGGCAATAGCGATTTTCGCAAGGTTTACCTGATGGGCGGAACGGGAAAACTCAAAGGATTGCAGGAATACATCCAGGATAAGGTCAATATTCCCACCGAAATATATATGCCTTTTATCAATATCGAGATGCCTGAGAAATTCCAAGATAAAAAAGACCCGCAACTTGCCCTGGCGATTGGCCTGGCGATGCGAACAGAGTAATGGGGAGAGATGATGACACATAACTTCTTCTTCAAAATCAACCTCAATAAATTCGGCGAGATGAAAGTCCACCAGGAGAGAGAGCGCAAGACCTTTACCAGGGCTGCCGGGATATTCGTAGTTCTAATGCTGGTGCTGTGCGGAGGTGTTTACTACCTCAATAGCGAACTCACCCGCAAACTTGACAACCGGATCCAAAATCTCAATGAGATAAATGATAAGATCAAGGATTTTCAGGTTAGCGGTGACTATCTTTCCAGCAATGATCTCGACCGATTGGCAGCCACCTTTAACAACCGGATTTTCTGGGCAAAAAAACTGGTCGCCCTCGCGCGCGAGATCGCTGATAAACTCGCTGTTTTCGAGTTTTCCTATGGCAATGGGATACTTACTTTGAACGGAATTACGCCGGTTGATGCAAACGTTCAGGAAGTCGCCCTGATCAATGAGTTTATCCAGCGGCTCAAAAACAATCCGGAGATCAGTAATGATTTCCCACAGATTAAATCCGGTGCATTCACCAGAGAACGCAGCAAAGACACCGATATTCTTAAGTTCGTAATTGAGTGCTATTCTCGTGAAATACGCAAAGGTGGTGCAAGATGAGAGAAAAATACCTCGTCCTGATACTTCTGATGATCCTGAGCGCTGTATTGTTTTTTACGGTCAGCGAACGGATCATAGAGAGTAAAGTCAACCGGATCAATGATTATGACAACCGGATCAAAACCGCCCAGGAAAAACTCAATAGCGCCAAGATCCAGGATGAACAACTTGGGCAGTTTGAGATGGTGATCAATAATAGTTTGACCAAAAAGACAGGATTTTCAGTCGATGAGATCAACGACTTTAAGGGTCAGATCGGTGACTTAATCCATCATCGGCGCATCTCTCTGCTCAAATTGTCGGATTCTCCCAAATACACATTGCCCAATCTGATAGAAAATACTTATGTCATAGAATTGGAAGCAACCTTTGTCCAGATGGGTCAGTTTATTTCCGATCTGGAAGCCCTGGATAATATCGTGAAGCTTCAGGCGATCCAAGTCAGACCTGCTCAGGTGTCCGATACCCAAAAAAGAGAAGAAACCGCTACTGCCGCTTCCAGATACAGGGTTGTTTTGGAACTATCGGTATTTAAAGTGAAGCAGGAGGTCTAAGATGCAATACAGATTCGTAAAAGATTTGGCAATCACCCTAATCGTCATCATCGTGATGATCCTTGCCGGCCAGTTGTATTACATCTACCGCAGCGTCGATCGAGTTCAGGAAAAATCCCGATACACCCAAGAAGCAGTATCCGATACTCTAATGAACCGCATCCGCACCATCGAATCATCCATTCAAGACCGAAAGATGTTTGTCTTCAACGTCAACCGTGATCCCCTCCGCCAGGGGAATATCATTAAGGACAAACTCGATCTGGAAAAAGAGTATGAGGAAATGGTCAGGAATACTTTCCGCCTGTCATCCGTGGCAACAGACGAATATGGTGTTAGTTTTGCCGTTATCGAGTTCCGCGGCACCAATCACAGTGCGCGGGTTGGCCAAGTCATCGAAGGAAGATTGATCACTGCCATCGGCAATGATAGCGTCACTTATTTTTATCACGGTCAGACAACTACGACCAGAATAGCACCCAGACCACCGCGTCCGCAGGATACCAGTTCTCGTGACTTTATCTCGCAATTTAACTTTTAAATATATCATAGTGGAGAAGATATGAACACAAATAACGTTTCCAATAAGTGGTTATGCCTGCTGCTTACACTGGTGTTGACGATGGGCGCGTTTTATCTGAATGCTCAAACCAATATTCGTGCACGGATGCAGCAGAAATTTAATTTCAACGTTTCAAATACGACGCTGGAACCTCTCTTAAAACAATTGGAAAAAGAAAGTGGCATTAAAATCGAGATGTCACGTGATCTGTTCGAAATCAAGGACAAGCGTATCACCATGCGGTTAACGGTCTCCCATCGGGATGAACTACTGGAAGTCATACTAAACGATATTGTCCGTCAGGTTGACCTCTCCTTTCGCATCATTGAAGGCGATAAAATTGTCGTGGAAGATCGCCTCCGCACCAAAGTCACATTCAGTGCGGATGATGCCACGCTATCCTCTGTTCTCAATGCTCTGGCAAGATTAAGCAATACCAATATCGTTCTCGCTGTCGAACAGACGGGAGATCGAGACAAACGTGACGAAAAGCGCGTAACCATCAGCATCAGGGATCTTCCTGTCGAAAGCGCCGTCTCTCTGGTGGCTCGTTCGGTCGGTCTTTCCTATCGCGTAATCAGCAACAACACCTTCCTGGTTGGTGACAGACAAAAGATTATCGAAGAATCCGGTGAACGGACTTATATGATATATCTGAATAACGTCGATGCCAATAAGATAAGCAAGGCATTGGAAGGTTCTCAGGGCAAGGTCGTGCCGGTTGAGGGCCAGAATGCTTTGATGGTGATGGCAAACCCTGAGACCTATGGCCAGATCAAAGAACTCATCGATTCCATTGATAAAGAACAGAAACAGATCGAGATCAGGGTTCGTCTGATCGAGATCCATCTAACCAACGCCAAGAGATATGGAGTGGACTGGTCACGGCTCAATCATCTTACCACTATCATTGCTGAGGATCCGGTCAATGAATCGGGGACAGGGCTTCCCTTTAACTACACCGATATCTCCGGATACCTTCCTCATGGCAATCCCCTGGCATTTGAAAAACTGCCGGATCAACAATACTTCCAAAGAATCAACGGATTAAGGGACATTGGACATTTCAGCCGCCAACTGACCGCTTTCGATATCACTATCGACTGGCTTTTGGAAAACAACGCCGCCAAACTTCTTACCGATACCCGCGTCACTGCCCTGAACGGAGAAGAAGCAGAGATCCATATCGGTGAAGTGGTTCCTTTTGTGGTCACAGATGATGAAAAGCAGATCCAAGTAGAACGCGAGCAGGTCGGCATTATTTTAAAGGTAGTTCCTACCGTCAATCAGTTTGGACACATCACAGCCACAATCTCGCCGGAAGTAAGTTCCGTGACAGATCTGGTAGGCGGATTTGTCCCCCGGACAAAAGTGCGCCGGGTGTCTACAACCGTCATGGTCCCCAATGAACAAAAAATCATTGTCGGCGGACTCCTGAATTCGTCAATCACTCAAAGAACTACCAAACTGCCGCTCCTGGGCGACCTTCCATTTGTCGGCAAACTCTTCCAACACAGAATGGAAATTATCGAGACCACCGATCTGATCATGGAGATCACGCCCCGTATCGTATCGGTGCACGCCAAGCATCCCACACCGAAGATCGACGAACGGCTTACCCGCACTCTAATCGAATATGAAGAGGAGGAATAATGAGTCAGTATAACCGGACAATACCTCTTTTAGCCCTATTGGTGATCGTCCTGATCGCCTTCGCATCCTCTTGCGACCGCCGTAATCCTCCACCGGTGGCACCGGTCATCACCCCACCGCCACCCAATTCCGAATTACGCGTTATTACCAAGATCATTGCTTCGCCCGACACCATATACTCGGATAATAACATCACTTTCTCCAATATAAGTGTTACCGTCAAGGATGGAGACGGATTTCCAGTATTGGGACAGATGGTGCAATTCAAGTCAAGCATTGGCAAGATCCTTACCAATGTAGCCACTGATAGCACCGGAGTAGCCAAAACCACCTTCTGGGATGATGGTGATGCCGGCGTTGCTCAAATTCAAGCCCTGGTCAGAAACTTCCATCCGACGATCGCTGATTCTGTCCTTGCCATGGATTCGGCCACTATCAATGTATCCATAGTGGGTGTTCCTCCCATTCCGGCAGACGGAATCACGCTGGAAATGCCGTCCATTCTCAATCCCCAGCCACTTGACGTCATGCAGGCGATCACGATCCGGGCCCGGGCGAGAAATGTCCTCGGAAATGATGTCCCGGACAATACTCTGATCACTTTTCATACCACTCGCGGATATTTTAGCGATGCTGAAGGCAATCCACTGGGCGATTCGATAATGGTCAGAACCATCAATGGCAGGGCAACAACCACTTACAATGCAGGACCCATAGCAGGAATGGGGGTCGTAACTGCTCGATTGGGTGGTTCATCAAGTTCCCGAGACGTTCAGATATCTCCCGGAAGACCTGCCAGTTTGTTGGTTCGTTCGTTTGTTTATAATGTGACGACGGGTCAGGAAGTGGAGGCGGATACCAGTTCCGTCGCCAGCCCCAATCTGATATTTATGCGCGCGGTATTGAAAGACCTCTACAATAACGTCTGTCCGGTAAAACCGGTCAAATTCACTACTGACCTTGGTACATTCAGTAATACCACCCAACAGCAAACTGTTAGCACCAATAGCGATGGGATTGCCCAGGTGAGGTTTACTCCAGGGTTGCAAGCAGGCGCAGCGACGATTACAGCGTTTGCCAATGGAGATACATTGTCCCATCAATTGATCTTCAACATCTCATCCGACGATGTTCATTCGATCAGTTTTACCGAGTCCGGACAGATTAGTTTGGATGTGGCGAATACCGGTGGCACCCAATCCGCAATTCTGAGAGTAAAACTCCGTGATATCAATGGCAATCTGGTTGACACACCCAAACAGGTGTATTTCAAAATTGTCAATTCCAGCCCCCCCGCCGGTGCAAACCTGAATAATTTCCCCGCCAATCAAGAGGTGGTAGTTACTTCCAGCGGAGGTGAAGCATCAATCTCAGTAAACAGCGGCACCGCCTCAGGTTATCTCAATATCCGGGCGAGAACGGTCAACAACGCTGGATCAAATATCCAGGCGATCAAGACCAATATCGTTATCCGTTCCGGACCGGCTCATACCGTTACCCCATTTATCAGTCAATTCGATACCGGCGTCAATGTCGGCGGCGGATTGTGGCGGATCGTGGCCGGTGCGGTCATCCGTGATATTCACAATAACCCGGTCAATTATGGAACGGGCGTATGGCTCAGTATCCCATTCAATCCCTATGGCTGCCAGATCGAAGGTGGTGCATATACAGGTAATACCAGCATTAATGGTGATTCTCTGGAGGGGGTTGCATATACTACTCTGACCTATCCCGGCATCTATACCCACGAGTTTGTCACGATCATGGCAGTGACCGGATTGCCCAATGGACAGGATCTGCCTGGCCAGGCGACCGTGATGTTACCCTTGAACCAACCCAGTTTGGAACTTGCAGTTGTTCCGGCTCACCTTAATTTCTTCGGTAACGCTCCCAGTAACAACTGGTTGGAAGCTCTTCTCATCTGCACAGTGGTCGATTCACAGGGTAACCAGATCCGCAAAGCGGAGGTACTTCTCACCAGCAATCGCGGTCAATTCAGGTATAACAATAACTTGTGGTATATCGATGACATGGGGAATATTGCCTATTGGAATCCCACTGCAACGCCTTTTATCATTAGAACCAATTACGACGGCATTGCCAATGGAACGATACGGTGTTTTGCTTACGAGACTCCCAATCCTGATCCGCAGACAAATACACCAGGTCAAACTGTGGTCAATATATTAGCCAGGATAATGGGTACCAATATCAATGCCCAAACAACCCTCGAGTTGCTCAGATACCCAGGATAGAGATTATCCAAACCGGCGTAAGGCGCCTGCCTTACGCCGGCATCTTTCATGGAGTAGTATCGAATCCAGCCAACGATATTGATTTGAATAAATAACTACCACGAGGAATATGAATGAGTTTTAATGCACAGTTCGCCCGCTTGGGCGAAGTCATGGTACACGAGCAGTTCATTACTGAGGATCAGATAAAAGAAGCCCTGATCAAACAATCGAATTTCGGATTGAAATTGGGTGAGACCCTGCTAAAATTGGGCTATCTCACTGAAAGGGAACTCCTGAAAGCCCTGCATTTGCAATTGGGTTACGATATTGTCAAAGATGCCGAATTGATGGATCTCGATGTCCGGACAGTTGCCTTGATTCCGGAGCCCTTTGCCAACGAGAACCGCGTCATAGCCTTGCGTGAAGATGGTGATGGCATCATCGTCGCTATGGCTGATCCGGAGAACCTAAACGTTTTGGATAACCTCAAAAAACTGCTCAACAAACACATCAAACCGGTCTTAATTACCGACACCGCCCTGCATGATACCATTGAAAAGTATTACAAGAGCATCCGCACCACCTCACAAGTGGAAGATGCCGTTGGCGGATTTGACTTTGTTGCGGTGGATGAGGACGAAAACGAGATTACGATCTCTGCCGCTTCATCGCAGGCGGATGCGCCGATCGTTAAATTGATTAACCTGATCATCAATGAAGCCATCAAAGCCGGAGCCACGGATATTCATATCGAGCCATTGACCAAGCACTCCCGCATCCGCTACCGGGTGGATGGCGCTCTGCGTGAAGTCATGAACCCTCCGATCGGAATGCACGCCGGTGTAATATCTTTGGTCAAGGTAATGTCAAAACTGAATATTGCCGAACGCCGCTTGCCACAGGACGGTCATATCTCTCTCAAAACCGCGCTGAAGAGCGTGGACGTCCGTGTATCCATTACACCCACCATCCTGGGCGAGAAGGTCGTGATGCGTCTGCTTGACAAGGGAGAATTCGGCTTCCGTCTGACCACGCTCGGATTTGAAGAAGAGGATATGGCGATCTTTAGCAAGATCATCCGCCGTCCTTATGGGATCGTCATCGTCTCCGGACCGACCGGAAGTGGTAAATCCACGACCCTCCATGCCGGCCTCAAGGAAATCCAAAATATCGAAAGCAATATCATAACCGTGGAAGATCCGGTCGAGTATCGTCTCGAGGGTATTACCCAGATCGAGACCAAGGAACAGATCGGACTCACCTTTGGCAGCGCTTTGCGTTCCGTTCTCAGACAAGACCCTGATATCGTTCTTATCGGTGAGATCCGCGATGAAGAAACCGCTGATATTGCCATCAAATTCTCGCTTACCGGTCATCTCGTGTTCTCCACGCTCCACGCCAACGACGCTCCTTCCACGGTCACTCGTCTGATCGATATCGGTATCAAACCCTACCTGGTTGGATCTTCGCTGTCCCTGGTGATGGCACAACGCCTGGTTCGCAAGATATGCACGTATTGCATTACCGATTACAAACCTACTCCGGAAGAGATCGATGATTGCGGTTTGACCGAGGAACAGGTTGCCCAGATCAACTTCAAGATCGGATTAGGTTGTGTCCATTGTGACAATACCGGTTTCTCTGGCAGAACCGGTATCTTTGAACTGCTACTTGTAGATGCGGATATCAGACGCCTGATCTATGAGGGCGGCAATCAGGATCTGATCCGGGAATCTGCCCTGCGCAGCGGAATGCGAACCCTGCACGACGCCGCCGTAACCAAAATGAAACGTGGCCTCACTTCCATCCGCGAGGTGATCAAAATGACCGTAGTCGATTAAATAACACAAGAAGGGAAAGGACTATGCCTAGTTTCGCTTATATCGTAAAGGATATCAAGGGCGCCCGGGTGGAGGGCATCATCAAAGCCGATACGCTGGATATAGCGATCGATAAACTTGCCAAAGAAGGCAGCACGATCATATCGGTTAAAGCCGCTTCCGAAGGCGCTTTCAAAGGTAAGCTATCGCTATTTGACAAAGTGATGCTCACTATTTACAAGATCAGAACGGGTGTCTCGCTCAAAACACTGGTCTTCTTTACCAGGCAGCTCTCCACCATGTTCTCCGCCGGCTTGACTTTGGAAAAATCTATCTCGGACTTGGAAAAGGAAGAAAAGAGCAAAAAATTTGCCAAGGTTCTACGCAAAATCTCCGATGACATCAAAAAGGGTTACTCCCTGTCGGAAGCAATGGAACAGCATCCCGGTGTGTTCAATCCCTTATATGTCGCATTGGTCAAGGCAGGTGAGGTTTCCGGAACGCTCCATACCGTGCTGGATGAATTGTCCGATTACCTTGAGAAGATTGAGGACACACGCCGCAAGGTGCTTTCCGCCATGGCATATCCGATCTTCATTATGGTGTTCCTGATCTTTGTCGTCTGGGGCATCTTTTATTGGATCATTCCCCAATTTAGCGAGGTTTATAGCAATTTCAACGCCGATCTGCCGGCGCCCACCCTTGCCGCCATAGCAGTAAGCCAATTCATCGTGCATAATCTGTTTCTATCCATCATGATCTTTCTGATGGCGCTGTTTGCCCTATTCCTCTTGTATCTCACCGACCGTGGGCGGTTTGTCCTGGATCACATCAAACTCCGAATACCGGTTATTGGTCAGGTGATCAAAAACTCCATAATGAGCAAATTTGCCCGCACCTTCTCCATCTTGATGGCTGCCGGCGTTCCGATCATGGATACCATGGAGCTGACCGAAAACGTAGTGCAGAATTCTGTGGTGGAGGGTGGTGTCCGCCGTGCCCGCGTCATGGTCAAAGAAGGTTATGGAGTAGCCAATGCCTTCCGGAGAACCAGGATTTTCCCGCCTACCCTGCTTCAGATGATCTCCACCGGCGAGGAAACAGGTGATATGGACAAATTGCTGGGAAAAGCCGCTGAGTTTTATGAAAAGCAGGTGGATGCCGTCATAGATCGTTTGACCGCTCTGATCGAACCTCTCCTGATCATCATGATGGCGGGTATCGTCGGTACCATTATCGTAGTGATTTACCTGCCGATCTTTGACCTGGGTGAAGCCATCGCCCAGGGTCTGAAATAATATTCCATCACCCCTTCTTATTAAAACGACCGTCAGAACGACGGTCGTTTTCTGTTTGCCCGGAATGCATACTAAAAGAGCGTTGCACATACTGGAATCACCAAACAAAGACCGTTGCACATAGGGGCATCACCGGCTTCAGCCGGTCGTTGCACTGACTTCAGCCGGTCGTTGCACTGACTT
>CAYZZE010000056.1:0-15076 GCA_964482845.1 uncultured Candidatus Cloacimonadota bacterium | reverse complement strand
CGGTGACTGAAGTCACTGCCTGACATCTGATAGTGTTGTAATGACACCGGATCTTGCCTGACATTAGTTAGTTTATGGCCGCAAGAACAATGCCCCATATTATTCAACGGTTTTTTTGATATAGTTAGGACAATGCCCCTGATAAACTGAACGGGCTAAAAATGATTGACCAAAAAGTCGCTTCTTCACAAGTGGATGCTAATACAATATCATGAGGTTCAGTTTATGCCTCCTGACCGTGGTTGATCGCAGTTAAATGCGGTGCAAGAATATTAAAAGGATTGGAGTATGAAGATCAGAGCAGACCTGAGCAACCTCTCAGAAGTAATTGCGGCGCGGGTGGCGCCCTCTCGCCGTTCAGCGGCGCAGACCATGTTTTTAAAACGTTTATCCCTTATGGCACATCAGTATTATGGTGGCAAGATGCAGAGTGTCCCCAAAGCGGGGGTGTGGGGATTCAATTGGTTCAACGTCTGGTATACTCCAGGAGTGTCGGCAGTTTCCACGAGCATCCGTGACGACCATGACAGCTCCTTTACGCTCTCCAATCGCAGTAATTTGGTGGCGGTGGTAAGCGATTCGACACGCGTCCTCGGCGATGGCGACTGCACACCTGCCGGAGGTTTGGGAGTAATGGAAGGCAAAGCGATGCTGATGAAGTACCTGGGTGGAGTGGATGCGATCGCATTATGCGTCAATAACCGCAATAGTAAAGGTAAGCCGGATCCCCGGCGTCTGATCGATTTTGTCCGGATGCTGGAGCCATCGGTTGGCGCCGTCAATCTGGAGGATATATCCCAACCGAATTGTTATGAGGTATTGGATGCCCTTCGCAAGCAATGCGACATTCCCGTCTGGCACGACGATGCCCAAGGTACGGCTTGTGTAACCCTGGCAGGCCTGATCAATGCACTCAGGATCACCGGCAAATCGATCTCTGCAATCCGCACCGTGTTGTATGGCGCCGGCGCATCCAATACGACCATTGCCAGTTTTTTGATACAAAGCGGTATGCCGGTGCAGAATATGATCATCTTTGACAGCCGTGGCGCCCTTCACCTCGATCGGAATGATATAGCCACCAATCCTGAGAAATTCAAGCAGTGGGAACTGGCGCAGATCACTAATCCGAATAAGATCGGCAATATGAGCGAAGCAATGCGGGGAGCGGATGTCCTGATCGCTTTATCCACCCCGGGACCGGATACGATCAAACCGGGATGGATCCGTCTGATGAACGAAAGATCCATCGTTTTCGCCTGTGCCAACCCGGTGCCGGAAATCTACCCGGACAAAGCCAAAGAAGCCGGCGCATATATCGTGGCGACAGGCAGAGGTGACTTTCCCAATCAGATCAATAATTCCTGCGGGTTCCCGGGCATTCTCAAAGGCGCTCTGATGGTCAGAGCACGTAAGATCACCGATTATATGGCGATCCGGGCAGCGTATGCTTTGGCTGATTATGCTGAACACAGAGGTATCTCGCGGGATAATATAGTGCCCAAGATGGATGAAAGCGAGGTTTTTGCCATCACTGCCCGTGAGGTGGCGATGCAAGCGATCGCTGATGGTGTGGCACGTAGACAGCTAAGTCGTGATGAAGCATATCAGATCGCCAAAAAAGATATTGCCGAATCCCGTGCCACTTTTGATCTGATGATGCAAAGCGGAATGATCACCCATCCACCTAACGAAATGATCGATCATGCATTTGAATGGACACTTAGCAACCTCCATTAAACAAAGTGCCCAAACGGGTCGCTGATGGAAAGCGATCATGCAACATCAAAAAATGTCTTTACTAAATCCTGTTCACCTTAGAAGTGGCTCTATTGTGAACGAAGTGGAGGTATTATGCTTACACGAATGAAACATCTCGTTCTTCTGTCGCTGTTTATGGTTATTTTATGCACCTTACAGGCACAGGCAAGAGGACAGACGATATATGATATCCAAGTAAAAGGGAATCAGAACATAGACCCGGAATTGGTCACTTCCGCCATAAACATACGGGTGGGAGACGCCCTAAATTTTGACGAGGTTTCGCGCTCGATCAAGAATCTGAACCGGATGAATCTTTTCCGCGATATCGTGTTTGAATCAGAACCTTACATGCAGGGCGTGATCATCGTCATCACCGTTACCGAATATCCGGTGGTCAACGAAGTGCAGTATCATGGCTTTAAGGTATTGAAAAAAGACAAGATAGACGAATTGTACACCCTGCGCACCGGTAGTTTTTGGACGGAACAGAACAAACTGGAGATCCAGCGGAAACTGCACCGTGAGTATGTTACTCGGGGATATAACAATGCCGTGATCAGGATCGGGGAGACCCGCCTGGCAGATAACCGGATCAATATTGACATCTATTGCGATGAAGGGAAACGAGTGGCGATCGGTCAGATCACTTTTGTGGGCAATCATAGTTTAGATGATCGTCAACTCCTGCGCCGGATGAAGACCAAACCGGCAAATCTGCTACGCTCCGGACGCTTTGAAGAAGAGAAATTTGAGCAGGATATTGTCAATCTATTGTCCTTCTACCGCAAGAACGGCTTTGTCGAGGCACGGATCGCGTCCTGGGAACTCAAATCGATCAACGAACGTGCGTTGGAACTAATCATCCAGATCGAAGAAGGAACTTTTTACCGCTTCGGCGGAGTGGAGATCTCGGGTAACGAGTTTTATACCGACGAAAAATTAAATTCGCTCTTTACTCTCAATGAAGGTGACGTATTCGATCAGGAAAAATTCGATCAGCAACTGTCTGCGGTCTATGGGTTATACTATGAGGAAGGATTTATCTATACCGAGATCGAACAACAACAACGCAAAAAAGACGATTTCCTAAGCATTGCCCTGCAGATCGAAGAAGGCCCGCGGGCACGCGTTCGCCAGATCATCATCAGCGGCAACCGCAGAACCAAGGAAAAAGTCCTGCGCCGCCAATTGACCGTGGCTCCCGGCGATTTTTTCCGTCGCTCGCAAATTATCCGCTCACAACAGAATATCTACAATCTCGGTTTCTTTGAACCGGACATCCGTCTGGATTATCGGGTGATCAATAGCGATCGTGACATTGATATCCACCTGGATGTGATCGACAAGCCTTCCGGAGTTGCCAACGGCGGTATCGGATATAATAGCCAGGACAAGTTTGTCGGCCAACTCAGTATCAGTCAGAATAACCTCTTCGGTAATAACTGGTCAAGCGGGGTGCGCTGGGAGTTTGGCGGGAATACGCAGAACTTTGAATTGGACTTTACCAATCCCAACCTCTACGATACTGATGTCCTCCTGGGCACCAACCTGTATTATACCCGGAAGAAGTGGAGTTCCTTTTATTATGAGATATTTACCCGAGGCGGTGCTTTGCGCTTGGGTCAATCCATCCCCTGGGTAAACCGTACCCGGATAATAGCGGGATATGCACTTTACTCCAAAAAATACCGTATCACCGATATGACACAGATCGAACTTAACCCGCTGGCAAATGCCACTTTGATCGAACTCGACTCCCTGGGCTGGCGTTATACCAGCGCGGTCAATCTCACTCTCAGTCGAGATACGCGGGACAATATCTTCTTCCCTACGACCGGTTCTCAGATCACACTTTTTTCCGAAGTGGCAGGCAGCGTTCTGGGCGGTAATTTTGATTATATGAAACAGATCGCCCAGGTCAATTGGTATATGGAAATCTGGTACAAGATAGCGCTCCGCACCAAGTGGCGTTATGGCTACGTGAGCCCTTACGGCAAATCAAGTGACGTTCCTCCTGACGAAAAGTTTTATTTGGGCGGTACGGGACCGGATGGGATAAGGGGTTATCCTGATCGATCGGTTGGACCGATCGGAGGCGGCAGGCGCGCCTTGATCTTTTCGACGGAATTGGGCTATCCCTTGGGCAGCGACCAGATCATCGCCGTCGCTTTCTTTGATGCCGGAGACAGCGTGAACAAACTCAGGGACTTTAATTTGCTCGAATTCAAAAAAGGCGTCGGAGCCGGTATCCGCATCCGCAGTCCATTTGGCTTGATCGGATTTGACTATGCCTACAATGTCCAAGACCGCACTTGGGAACCGCATCTGCAATTTGGAACCACTTTTTGAGGCATTATGCTTCTGAAGCATCTCTTCGGACCGGTTATCTCGAGGCGACTGGGAATATCGCTGGGCGTCGATCTGGTGCCTTACAAGTTTTGCCCGCTCAATTGTGTATATTGTGAAGTTCAACAGACCACTCATCAGATTAGAACCCGTGAGGAGTTCTTTGCTCTTGCAGACGTCACACGCGAACTGGATTCCTACTTAAGGTCAAGCCCACATCTGGATTTCATTACCTTCTCCGGTGCCGGAGAACCAACTCTTTACAACCGATTGGGTGAACTTATCAATTACATCAAGACACGATATCCCGCATATTTGCTCTGTCTGATCACCAATAGCGTCCTGTTGCCGGATGCGGATTTGCGCAAAGAGATCCTCGCCGTGGATGTGATCCTTCCTTCCCTTGACGCTGTAAGTCAGGATGTATTTGAAACCATAAACCGGCCTCTAAGTGGACTTAAAGCGGACGATATCGTAACCGGTCTGATCGCCCTACGCCAGGAATTCAGGCAGGAGATCTGGCTGGAAGTATTCATCGTCCCCGGGGCAAATGATCATGATGAAGAACTCGATCGGATTGCGCATGCCATCCGGAAGATCCGTCCCGATAAGGTGCAGATCAATTCCCTTGACCGGCCGGGAAGCGAAGACTGGGTGGAAGTAGCCCCTCTGGAAACACTACACCATGCCCGTCAGATCATTGCTCAATGTAGCGATACGCCGGTAGAGATCATTGCTAAGGTCAAGTATGACAGAACCATGGAGCCCTTGGATGAAGAAACCATCGACGCCATCCGAAGCGTCCTTATCCACCGCTCCTATAGTGCGGAGGATATGGCTCAAACACTGTCGTTGCATATCAATGAAGTAGGCAAAGTTCTTAGGCAACTGGCAATGGAGAATCGCGTCTCTGCCCTCAGAAAAGACGGAAAGGTGATATACAAATGGTTAGAAACGCTGAGGTAATCGCCATCATCACCGGCGGAGGTATGGGTCAACGACTGCCGGGAAAGATCAAGAAGCAATACCTTGAATTCAATGGAGTTCCGCTTATAGCGCACACTATCAGACTCATTCACGCGTTTAAAGCCGTGGATCGGATCATTGTGACTGTCCCCAGTGAAGACATCCCATACGTCACTGATTTATGTAATCAGGTGTGCCAGAAAGGCACCGATTCAATCAAAGTCATCACCGGAGGTCATACACGCCAGGAATCGGTTTACAATGCCCTGAAAATCTGTCCTGCCGAGACCGGATATGTAATGATCCACGACGCGGTCAGACCATTCGTTCTCACCAGTGTCATGCATAAACTACTCCAGGCAGTCAAGAATTATCAAGCAGTTATTCCGGCCACTGAGGTGTTTTACACAATCAAGGAAGTTGAGAAGACAACAGTCGTCAAAACCCTTGACCGCAGCAGGCTGGTTCAGGCTAACACCCCTCAGGTCTTTGACTATCAATTGATCAAATCTGCTTATGACAGAGCATTTGCTGAAGGGCTTGCATTCACTGATGATGCCTCCGTATTGGAGAATTTTGGATATCCGGTTCACACCGTCAGCGATTCCGAATTCAATATCAAATTGACCACGGAGACGGATCTGGCGATAATGCAAACGATTTACAACTTTTTTACTATAGAAGAGAAAAAACGGATTGAAGGAACTCGGAATGATTATGATAAGGAGCATTAGGCAAAGCGGAGCGAAGGTTATGCGCCTAATTTCACGGATAAATCTGACAATTTCCATCCCAGTTTTGGGTATTGGTTGCGGTGTCCTGGGTTTGAGCATGCAGAAAGTGACATTGAATCTGGGCAGATATGCCTCCGTCCTCTTGAAGGCATTGGAATACCGTGGTTACGATTCCACCGGTGCTATCTTTCAGGACGATAAAGACAATACAGTCCTGCTCAAGGATGTGGGAGCGCCCAGTACGTTGGTCAAAACGCTCGAAATTGAAGATCAAAGCGGAATGTTGTTCTGCGGCCAGGTTCGCTGGGCAACCTTCGGCTATGTGAATAGACTCAATGCCCAACCGCACGAAGTGAATTGTAAAAGACACATCTATGGCGCTCATAACGGCAATATCACCAATACCCGCGAACTGAAGCAATTCCTTCAGCAGGAGGGTCATGCCGTGGTCTCGGATAACGACGGTGAGATGCTGGTGCATACAATAGAACACTATTTTGACGTGGAAATGGATAAAGCGGGCAATCCCAAGACTGCGGAAGGAAGAAGAATTGCCATGCGCGTCGCCATCATTCAAGCTGCCGATAAGATGATCGGCTCCTATGCCGCTGTGGTGGTCGATCCTCTTACCCACATGATGTATGCTATCAAGGCAGGCAGCAGTTTATACTTTGGCGTCGGAGAACTGGAAGGGCAGCGCTTTGCCCTCGCCTCGTCCGATCTGACTGCAATCCTGCGCTTTACGAAGACATTGGTTCCTTTCCGGGAAGGCGAATTCATGGAGTATACTGCCGATTCATACCAATTGTATGCCCAAAAGAACCTCCAGTATAAACGACCTAGTCAGGAAGATGAGATCTATTCGGCGGGCGAACCCATCAATACCAAACCGGTATATTCCAAGTTACGCGCGGAAGACGTGGAACTGCTGCCGGAGTATAATTACTTTATGGAACAAGAGATATACGCTCAACCTGAATCTACGGGAAAACTGATCAAACTGTTCCAAGGTGGATCAAACACCGGTAAAAGAATGCAGATGTTCCTGAATCAACACGGCTACGACCGGACATTAACACCTCTGATGCATCAGATCCTTCATAGCGAGACCTACGATCAAAAAATTGCGCTATTCAATGAATTGTCTGAGTCAAGAGAAGTAAACGAGTTTTTTCAAGCCATTCCTCGTTATTATCGTGAGATCTATGATGAAACGGTAAAAGAGGATTTTATCAGAAAGTACTTCTTTTCCAGTGAAAAGAACGTCTTTATCGACCTATTGGGAGAGGGTTTCGATAAAAAACGACTCCTGCTTGCCAAAGCGCTGGATTCTCTGGTCGAGGCAGAAGACGTTACGGAATTCAATAAGGGTGTTGACCTGTTTTTGGACAAGGTAAAAAACACCATCTCCAACAACCGCAATGCCTATTCTATCGCTTGTGGGACATCCTTCCATGCCACCAAGGTCGCTGCCCAATTCTTCAATGAAATTGCCCGCATGGAGATTATCCCGATCCTGCCCGGAGATTTTCGCGGCGAGTATTCAAACTGCATCAAGGACAATGATCTGATCATCGGCGTCTCCCAGAGCGGGGAAACCAAGGATTTGATCGATATCTTCAATGATATAGACTGGATGAAACTTGAAGTGCGCAAGGTGGTTCTGGTCAACAACATGAATTCCACCTTGGGACAAGAGAAAAGCGACGTCGCCATACCGATCCTTTGCGGGCCGGAGATCGCCGTTCCGGCAACCAAAAGTTTCATGAACCAGATCACCTTGTTCTATTATCTGGCACTCAAAACAGCAGAAATGAAATTCAACCATCCCGAATTGATGCCCTCTGATGCAGACCAGAGCCATATCACCTCTGAAATGTTAAAAAAAAGATATAAACTGCTCTATGATATACCACTATTGCTCAAGGAGACCATCGAAAGCACCAGCGACATCATCGATAATGTCGCCGCCAAGATCTATATGGAGCCATCCTTGCATATTCTTGCCACCAAGATCAGCGGCGTGGCTATGGAGGGTGCGCTGAAGATCAGGGAAACAGTACTCAATCATGCTGAAGGGCGGGAAGCAAGTGAGTTTAAGCATGGACCAAATACTATCCTGGGCAAGAATACCATCTTCGGATTCAAGCATGTCCGCAGCTTCGTCCGCAGCTTCAGTGACTTGATCGATCACATCGATGACGTAGCCACATCCCGTAGCATACCCCACAAAGAAGTCAAAGAGATCTTCAAAGCCCTCGGCACCTATATGTTTACCCGCAATCTGCCCTTCAATCTGTCCGAAGAAGGAACGGCGCTATTCAATGAAGTGGTTTCGGAACATGACTTCTTTGCAGCGCTTTACCGGAATTATCCCTTGATCTTTGTAACAGGACCGGACGAGCGAGACGTCAATCTCACTATCTCCCAGATCAATACTCATAAGATCAGAGGTGCCAATACCTTTGTCATCGCCGAAGAGAACGATAAACTTCACAAAAACGCCAGTATCAATCCCAATGAAGGAAGTTATTACGCTTGGGGATACATCTTTCTGCCCAAAACCGGTGACACACTGATGACCTGTTTCTCTGCCACCATCGTGTTGCAATTGCTGGCTCTGAAAATGAGCGTCCGTAAACTGACCAAACTCGACCGCCTCAATGCGCTTGACCACGGTGTTCATCCCGATGTGCCCAAAAATGTGTCAAAATCAATAACAGTGGATTGAGATATGCTCAACGCTACCGTAGCGAATCTTTACAAAGCACCGGATAATCCTGAGGATCGGAATCCTCCCCTACCTTAGGAGATAAGTATGCGGATCGGCTTTGGATATGACGTTCACCGGCTGGTAACAGGACGACCGCTCATCTTGGGTGGAGTGCATATTCCCTATCGTAAAGGTCTGCGCGGTCATTCCGATGCCGATGTATTGATTCATAGCATCATTGATGCTCTGCTGGGTGCTGCCGCCTTGGGTGATATTGGCACGTTCTTTCCCGATAATGATCCATCCTATAAGGACATCGACAGCCGGATCCTACTACGTAAAATCATTGAACGTATCCACGTTGCGGGATTTAAGATAGGCAATATCGACGCCGACATCTGCGCCGAAACCCCACGACTGAATCCATTCATTAATGAGATGAGAGAAAACCTCGCTCAGGACCTTCAGACGGATATCGGCGCGATCTCGATCAAAGCCACCACCGAAGAAGGACTGGGATTCACCGGCAGAGGGGAAGGCATCTCCTCATACTGTATAGCCCTCCTGGTATGAAAACAATTAGCATCATCGGTTATCATCACAGTGGTAAGACCACTACCGCAATATCGTTGATCACGTTGCTCACTCAGTTGGGTTATAATGTATCCAGTATCAAAGACATCCACAATGTGGACTACAGCGCTGATACCATTGGCTCCAATTCTTGGCAGCACCGTCAATCTGGCAGCCGCATGGTCTTCGCCCGCGGGCTCAAGGATACTGCTTTGTTCTTTGACCGTCCCCTCGCTTTTGCTGGTATGCTTCCTCATTTGTCCGGTGACTTCCTGATCATTGAAGGGATGCGTGAACTGCCCGTTCCCCAGATACTTTGCGTCACAAAACCAAGTCATCTGAACGACTTGATAAGCGATCTGACCGTAGCTATCGTTGTCTATCCCTGCCTGTGTGAAGACGATTATCTGATGCAAATCAAATCCCATGCTGAAATCCCCGTGTTTCACTGCCCCCAGGATGCCAAATTCCTAATGACCAGAGCAATGGGAAAAAGCATTGAACCTCTTCCCATGGTGGATGCGGATTGCTGCAGCGAATGCGGCTCCACCTGTGATGAGTTGATGCGAGAAATCATTGCCGGCAAGCGAAAGCGCAGCGAATGCAAGATGGACTTTACAGATCCGATCAGGATTAAGGTGGATGGCAGACCCTTGCCCATCGTCCCCTTTATCCAGCGCTTGTTCAAAGACCAGATCGATGCCTTTATCCGCAACCTGAAAGGCACGGAGAACGCTACGAATATCGAGATAAACCTCAGGCGGCAGGATGACTGATCTCCTTTTTGCCGCACACGACCCAACCCTCCTACATATCTGGCAGGCAGCAAGCATCGGTATTGCCGGAGCAGGCGGACTGGGCAGCAATATTGCCGTCTCTCTCACCCGGGCAGGGATCGGCAAACTTGTTATTGCTGATTTTGACATCGTTACACTGACCAATCTCAACCGCCAGCAATTTTTCCGAGACCAGATCGGCATGCCCAAGGTGGATGCAATGGCACAAAACTTAGGCCGAATCAGCCCAAATACCCATTTGGAACTCCATAATAAGCGGATTAATGCGGACAATCTTGATGATATGTTTGGGGATTGCGACATACTGATCGAGGCATTCGACCTCGCTGATCAGAAGCAAATGCTGATCGAGACTTGGATATCCTTACACCCCGACCGACCGGTCATTGCCGCCTCCGGTGTGGCGGGTTATGGAAACAACAATTCACTGCATCAATATCAGATAGGAAACTTGTATCTGCTTGGCGATGGGCTTAGCGAACTCATTCCCAGCATCAGTCCTATCGCACCTAAGGTCGCCGCAATAGCCAATATGCAGGCAAATCTATGTTTGGAACTATTGGTAAGGATGCACCAAGAGGACAAATGAACACCATCATCGTCAATGGAAATACCGTGGACTGGGAAGATGGCATGACCGTCCGATCCCTGCTCCAAAAGATGAGTTTTACTTTCCCCATGTTGATCGTCAAAATCAATGGTGCCCTCATCCGGAAGGACGAATACGACCACGCCCTCATTCCCGCTGGTGCCAATGTCGCTGTTATCCACCTAATCAGCGGTGGTTAAGGTTTTAGGTATATATGCAGATCAGTACTGCCAGGGAGGATCAATGAAAGTTGCATTAGTTTTAGTCGTAATGCTCAGTTTTGCCATTACCGTGTGCGCCGATGAATACGAGTACCGCTCCAGTGACCAGAGTATTCTGGTCATGCCCACGGCATACACCATCCCAACCCGTACTTTCACCTTTACCAATTATCAGATCCTGATCCAACATTTAACCTACAGTCCCAGAGACCGTCTGCATTTGGGGCTGATGTTCCCTTTTCCAATCTCAAAGGAATTTGTGGATTATTTAACTCCCGGCTTCAAATACACCTATTACCTCAGCGATGAAATTAACATGGCTGTTGGCGGAAGTTATACCTTGTATGAGGATGCTCACACGCTGAACCATATTCTCAGCGTTGGCAAGCCGGATAAGAGTTGGCATCTGCTGATCGGTTACATTGGGGCTGAAGATACAAAGGGCACTTTGGTATATGCTGCCGGATTCCGAAGAGCGCTTAAGCCCAATACCTCTTTTTTGGCTGAATTGATCACCACCCAAAGGATTCTCAATAAAAATCCCGACGCCTTATTCCTGATCGGTTTGCGATTTCATGGCAGCAAAGTCGCTTGGGATCTGGGTGGGGCTCGTCTAATTGCTGAAACCGATACCGATCTATGGTTGCTACCTTTTATCAAAGCGACCGTGATCCTGAGATAACTGGTTGATTTGAGGTGCCATCCGGTAGAAATACCTTATCAAAAGACCAATAACGCCTGTGTAGGCAGGGTTTGTCCATATCGTAGGAACGCTCTTGGTCAGCGCCCCATACAAAGTGAGGAAACTAATGGAACCTGTCGAGTTTGAACACCTCCTGCCCCTGATATCCAAGCCCTCCCGCTATATCGATAACGAGATCAATGCCGTTCATAAAGACGCTTTACTGTTTGACGTAAAGGTGTGCCTGGCATTCCCAGATGTGTATGAAATAGGGATATCCCATCTGGGCTTAAGGATCCTGTATTCCATCATCAACCGGCTGAATTATGCCGTGGCAGACCGCGCTTACCTCCCCTGGATCGATTTTATCGGCCTCATGCGAGAAGAGGGCATCCCGCTTTTTGCTGTGGAAAGCCGTCTGCCACTCAAGGCATTTGACCTCATCGGAATCACCCTGCAAAGTGAACTGACCTTCACCAATATCCTCGAATTGATCGACCTGTCTGATATACCCGTCAAAGCGTATGAACGGAGCGAAAATGACCCCATTATCATCGCCGGCGGTCCCTGCGCAACCAATCCCAGTCCCCTATCTCCATTCATCGATGCTTTTCTTATCGGTGAGGGTGAAGAAGCGATCGTAGAGATCTGTCAGATATTGCGGCAAAAAAGATCTCGAGCAGAACGCCTAAGAATGATCGCCGGTCTGGAAGGAATGTATGTCCCCTGTATTCATGACCGCGGCAGCGCTGCCATCCACATCCGAAAGTTCAATCGCTTCCACGAGATGAGCGATATCCATGCTCCGCAACTATTGAGCTGGCAATTGGCGACCCACAACCGTCACGTCTCAGAGATCATGCGTGGTTGCTCCCGGGGCTGTCGTTTTTGCCATGCAGGATACTTCTATCGTCCTGTCCGAGAGCGTGGTATGGCCGATATTATCGGTCACATCATCAGCGAATCCCGTCAGAGCGGATGGGATGAGGCAGGCTTGCTCTCTCTTTCCAGCAGCGATTATTCCTGTATCAAACCCCTTTTACAGTATCTTCTGGAACAAGTGAACTCCGACAAAACCCATATTGCGCTCCCATCACTGCGGGTGGATTCACTGGATGACGAATTGGTAACGCTGATCGGAAAACTTGGACGCGAGGGTTTGACCATTGCACCGGAAGCAGGCAGTCAGCGCCTGCGGGATATTATCAACAAGAACCTCACCGAAACCGATATCCTCCAAGCAGTCGAAATTGCCATGAAACTCGGCTGGCATAAGGTAAAACTATACTTCATGGTCGGGCTGCCTTTTGAAACGGATGAGGATATCGATGCCATGATCTCCCTGATCGACCGGATAAACCAGATCAGCCGCAAACGCTTGAACTTCAATATCACCATCTCCCCTTTCGTTCCCAAAACTTTCACTCCCTTTCAATGGTCACCCATGCTCCCCCGCGATCAATTGCTACAGCGCATCCTGAGAGTAAAAACCTACTTTCAGCGAATCCGTAATATCAGGATCCGCTACCATACCATAGAGACATCAATGCTGGAAACGGTCATCTGCCGCGGAGACGTACGCTGTGCCGAGTGGATCTATCAGGCATGGCTAAACGGTGCCAGATTTGACGGTTGGCAGGAGTGCTTTGACTTTGCTTTTTGGCAGGAAGCAGCGCTGTTCACCGGATTGGATATTGACCGCGAACTGCGCTCCAGAGATCCGGACGCTCCGCAGTGTTGGGAATTCATTGATCTCGGGATAACCCATGACTTTTTGCTATCCGAATACCGCAAAGCGCAAAATGCCCTGACCACCCCCGATTGCCGGGATGTATGTTGCCGATGTGGAATATGTGATCCCAAAACGCAAACCATGTGGGCTTCCGAGACCGCTTTGGCAGATCAAACCCCGCTATCTTACACCCCCAGTGAGGGTTTCATCGACAAATTACGTTCCGCTCGTTCTTTTCGCTATAGGCTTTTCTATGAGAAAACCGGACTTTTGAGATTTATCTCTCATCTGGATTGGATGCGGATGATCTACCGTCTGATCGCTGCTGCCGATCTCGCCGTTGCTTACACTCAGGGCTTCAGTCCCCATCCCAAAGTAAGTTTTTGCCCCCCTCTGGCAAACGGTGTGGAGGGCACGAACGAATACTTTGACTTCGAACTATATGCCTATGTTTCCACGGAAAAGATCATCCGTGAATTCAGCCGGATCAGGATAAAGGGATTCAAGCCCACAGAATGTCAGAACATCCCCAATAAGATGCCTCATGCCCGGGCTGAAGTGATAACCCTGCCGATACCCCCGGAATTGACTCTCAAGATCTCCGACCGAATCGCTCTGTTCGATGCTCTTCCATCTCTTGCTTATATCAAGCACCGCGACAAAGGAGACAAAACCTACGACTTGAGACAAGTGGTCCATTCAATCGATCTGCAAGAACATCGTATCGTTCTGATCAAATCCTTGCAGAGTCCTGCCCTGTTTGAATTGCTACAAATCATACTCGACATCCCCAAAGAACTACTTTCCCGCCTGCGCCTTACGCGGACAGCAATACTTAACACATTTCATAACAAATAGTTGATACCTGCCTGCCGCTGCCGTTAAAGTCCTGAATACAAGCCGTGAGTTGCCTGGATCAGCGGTTTTGAATAATATATCTTGACGTACACTGTACGTTTCAATACGTGGGGATGGAAGTTAAAGTCAAAGGAGATTGTCGTGTATAAAACCCTTATTATCCTGCTGGTCATCGTGACAATGCTGTTCATCAGCGCTTGTGGCTCAAAGCCCCAAACCGTTGCCCGCAAATTTTTGACGGCGATGGAAAATGGCGACGCCGATACCATGAAGAAACTCTCCACTCCGGAATCTCATACGTTGCTTGGTTTGATTCCAATGCTTGTGCAGCAGTTGGGAGAAAACCCCAAGTTTGAAATCCTGTCCACCGAAGTTGTTGACGATGATAATGCCACGGTAAAATACAAGATCACCGGCATTGAAGATGCGGAAGAAGATGACCTGAAACTGGTCAAGCGCGATGGCAAGTGGCTGGTCCATTTTACCGCCAAGTAACCGCAATATAAAGAAAATATCCTTATACCTGACCCTGTTTTTTTTGACTGGTCTGATGGGGAGCGCTACCATGCAAACCAGTAACGCTCCCATTGACTTTTCGTCGATAGATAGCGCATTCTGGACTGTCTGCGACACCCTCATGATCAATGAGGGCGATATCATACTCCGGCGGGGCAGGACACTGGCGTCTGATCTGATCGCCGGATTTTCCGGTGGCGCCGAAGGGATGTCGCACTGCGGGATCATTATCCGGTACCAGTACAAATGGCAGGTTGTCCACACTATTTCCGGCATGATCTCGGACGAGGACGGCATCCGGATCACTCCCCTGCCGGAATTTATCAATGAAGCCGCACAAGGCAGGATCACCGTCAAGCGCTTGCGCTCCGGTTTGGATCCCGAAGCCGTAAAAGCCCACAGCATCAGGTTTTTACAGTTGAAGATTCCCTTCAACCATGCTTTTGATCTCAATACCAAAAGCCGGCTCTACTGCACCCAATTGATCCGCGAGGTATTCGTGGATGCGGGATCGCATGATTTTTTCCATTACGGTTCTTTTGCCGGAAAGCCGGTTCTGGAATTCTCCACCTTTTTTGATCCGCT
>CAYZZE010000055.1:0-15302 GCA_964482845.1 uncultured Candidatus Cloacimonadota bacterium | reverse complement strand
TTTTTTAGTCAACTCTCTGATTTATTCAACTGTCTTGAGGATATGGTCTTTTTTTTGCACGTGAAGGAAGACGATATTTTGGAAATGAGGAGAGAACCATGGCTGACTCCAAGAAACTGGTGATACTGTTTTTGGTTTTGAGTGCGGCACTGGGTTGGGTGGCAATGGGCGGCTGCCCAAGATGTACGCTTTTAGCGGAGTGCAATATTCTCTATACCAAGCGGTTATGACTGATGGAAGCAATGGCGGCGGCCATAGTGCCGCCTTCCGGATTCGACTATGATAATGGTGGCTCTCTCACCTTCTTGGGCTTTCCACTCTATTTTATGCGGACGGATGTGGTTTATCCTGCTTTGCGCAGTATCCTGGTAGCGCTCAAACCGGCTCTGCCCACCGCTCAGAATGATGCTTCACAGACTGAGTTGAATCTCAAATGCCATCCCAAACCATTTGCCGGATTAATCCGATTGTCGATCAAGAAAAGCAGAGGCGAATACTTCGACCACGCTATCTATAACCTACGGGGACAGATGGTTAGAAGGTTCTCTCTGGATCCCGCCAAAGGTAAAGAGATGCTGACGTGGCACTCAGAAGATGAAACCGGAATGCGGATCGCTCAAGGGATCTATCTGGTGCGGCTTTCCGGCAAAGATCGCTCCCTGACGCGTAAAATACTGTATCTTAATCATTAGGAGTGGCGCGTGAGATTGCTGTTATGGTCGTGGAACGTCAACGGACTCAGAGCCGTGATGAACAAGGATTTTATCCGCGTGATCGAGAGGGAACAACCGGATATCCTGGGCTTGCAAGAGACCAAATTACATGAACACCAGATCCCGGATGAACTGGTTTTACTGCAGGAATATGCGATCTATTGGTCGCATGCGGAGAGGAGGGGATATTCCGGCACTGCGCTCGTTAGCCGGATCAAACCGACTTCCCTGCGCTATGGTTTTGGGTTTCAGGAATTTGACCGCGAAGGACGGGCCATCATCGCCGAATATCCCACCGTCGTTCTCTACAATCTCTATTTTCCCAATGGGCAGATGAACGATGAACGTCTGGACTATAAACTCCGCTTCTGTGAGCAATGCCTGACCGATATGGAGCAAAGCAGGAAAAGCGGAAAGATGGTCATTGTTACCGGTGACTTCAACACCGCCCATAAGCCAATCGACCTCGCCAATCCGAAAGAAAATGAGAAATACTCCGGTTTCCTGCCGGTTGAAAGAGCATGGTTGGATAAGATCGTGGAATATGGTTGGGTGGATACGTTTCGCCAGTTCAATCATTCCCCCGATGAATATTCGTGGTGGAGTTACCGCGCCGGGGCTCGTCCCCGTAATATCGGCTGGCGCATTGATTATTTCTTCGTGGATCGGGAACACCTTGACCAGGTCGCTGCTGCCGGGATCAGACAGGATATCATGGGTAGCGATCACTGTCCGGTCTATCTTGAAATCGAATTGTGACACATTCTCCAATATCCATAACTCTATTAACAACTTCAGATTAGACATCTCCGCCCTTAAAAACCTCTTGACAATAGCATGACCACTATTGTGTTGTCTGACCATGAGTCATATATTAATACATAAGTTATGCCGAGGATGTCATGGGAATACAAGAACGTAAGCAGCGAGAACGTGAAGCACGTCGGGCAGCGATCATCAATACCGCGATGAAGATCTTTCTGAAGAAGGGTCTGTCAAATACCACGATGGAAGAGATCGCGGAAAAAGCGGAATACAGCAAGGCGACCTTGTATCTATATTTCAAGAACAAGGAAGAACTCTTCATTGCCACTCTGATACTGGTGTTCAAGCAGTTCATTGCAGTTCTGGAGGATCATCAGGCAAAGGCGGGAAATCTGGAAAAGCGGATCAGATCAATTGGCGAGGCATATCTCGATTTCTTTGAACGCTTTCCGGGACACTATAAACTGCTGAACACGATGTATCCGGTAGAGGACTTTGAATTTAACAAGTATGAAAGCAGCTTGGAGCTGGTCGAGATGAACAAACAGGTCTGGGAAGTGGTCTGCCGCCCGATCGTGGAGGCGATCCGAACCGGATTGCTGGAGCCAGATACCGATCCGCTGGAGGTCGCCGTCATGCTATGGACAGGCAGCTCCGGAATATTGAACCTCCGTGGACACATCAGCCAGCACCACAATTCGAGACTGCCGGAACAATGCACGGATGCCCCTTATGGACGCATTGCCCGGCTTGATTATCATGGAATGGTCGTCAAACTGGGGAACGCCCTAATCAATTCAAATCGAAAAACAGGATTTAGAGGATGGGGAAGATGAACAAACTATCTATTCTTTTGGTCGCGATATGGCTGGCACTGAGTCCTCAAGCGTTGACCGCTGCAACGGTAAGCGGCTTCGTTACCAGGGCTGAAAGCGCTGAACCGCTGCAATATGTCAATGTCCGCATCGCTGAGACGCGTGTCGGGATGCAAACCAATAAAAAGGGATACTATGTTCTCAATATCAGCCGTCCTGGTTCCTATACCCTGGAGGCGTCAATAATCGGTTTCACCACCAATAGAATCCCTTTTCGGATCACTTCCGAAGACGAGAATCTCACACTTGACATCGAACTGGATAAGACGGGCGTCGAACTCCAGCGTATCGTAGTCACCGGAGAATCCGAGGAGGATAATATCTACAGCTCGCCTCAGATCCGCATTGGCACCATTCGCCAGAAGACAGAGGATATCCAGAAGATCGTGGCAGTGGTGGAGGCAGATGTGTTTCGCTCGGTTCTGGCTCTACCGGGGGTGACGCCCATCTCCGATTTTAGCGCCAGTCTATACGTGCGGGGTGGCAGTCCTGACCAGAATCTAATTCTGTTGGACGACATAGATGTATATAATCCCAATCACTTCGGCGGGATTTTCAGCACTTTTAACACCGATGCCGTAGAAAGCGTCGAATTGATCAAAGGCGGTTATCCTGCCAAGTTTGGTGGCAGATTGTCCTCCGTCCTGGATGTCACCAATCGTCAAGGGAACCGCAACTATCATCAGGGTGTGGCACGATTGAGTGCCATCTCCTCCAGCGCCACACTGGAAGGACCCTGGCAGATCGGTAATCAGCGTGGCTCTTATATGGCATCCTTCCGTCGCACCTATCTTGAACTGATGCAGCAATTTACCGATTTGCCAGACTACTATTTTTATGACGGGCACGTGAAACTGAACTGGGATCTGGACAGCCGCAATAAATTCAGCGCCAGCGCCTATTTTGGCAAGGACGATCTCGTCTTTGATTTCGGTTCGGAACTTGCTCTGGACTGGGGGAACAGGACCTTCACCACACAATGGGTGCATCTGTTTAATCCCACGCTCTTCTCTCACTTCATCATCGCCGGCAGTCGGTTTGAGAGCAATTTTACCGTCCGTGGTGAGGAAGTAAGCAATTCCCTGACCCGCCTCAACGGCATTGACGACCTCTCCACCAAGGGGATGCTGAGTTGGAAACCGAACAATCAACATCAATTTGACTTCGGTTATGATATCAAATGGAACAGAACCATCCTCAAGATGGATTCCGATTCCCAGTATGATCCCAATGCCCTGCCGGATGTGGATGTCACGTCGCTTCTTTCCGCCGCTTATATCCAAGACGTATGGGATATCAATGATCTCTGGACACTCCAGCCCGGCTTGCGTCTATCGTGGTATAAGACCTTGACGATGAACCTGCCCAGTCCACCTGATGCCTCGTATCTCGATCTGGAGCCCCGTGTTTCCCTGCGACGCAAACTCGATGTGGCGGAAAACATCTACGTAAACTACGGCCGTTATTACCAATATCTGACCTTAATGTCCATGGGGATCAGCACTCCTTTTGACATTTGGTTCCCGCTTGATGGCAGTTTGAAACCCGGCATATCTGACCACTATACCTTGGGATATAAGAACGAACTATCCCGAAACTTTGGCTTTGACTTTGAGCTATACTACAAAACTTACCGCAACCTTTTGGAATACAACGTCGCCACCGGCTTCACCTGGGATAATGCCAATGGCCAACTCAAGGATACTTTCCACTCCGGCAAGGGCTACACTTATGGTGCTGATTTTATGCTGCGCAACGACTGGAAGGGCTTTGAGGGTTTCATTGGCTATACCATTAGCAGGACCCAGCGCCGGATGGAAAACACCAATCTTGATCCCGAGACCCTGGAACCACGCTATTTCTATCCCAAATACGACCGCAGCCACCAGATCAATGTCAGCGAAAATTTCCATTTCACCGAAAACACCGGCAGGCAGTTTCTCGGCGGCGACCTCAAATTTGGTCTCAGTTTCACCTACACCACCGGGCAACCCAACCAGAAACCGGAACGTATCTACTTTGACGGCGACGACTTTCAGATTATTTATAGTTACAGTGACGGCGAACGCCTGCCGGATTATATGCGGTTGGACATCAGCACCAAACTGGAGTTTTTCAGGAGTTGGGGTTCCATCGAGCCATATTTCGAGATCGTCAACGTCTTTGACCGCAAGAACGTGAGTTTCCGCAATTATAACATCTCGCCGGATCTGGAAACCGGACAGTTGACCCTACTCTCCAGAGATGGCACGCAGTTTCCCTTCCTGCCTTTCATCGGCGTCAATATAAAATGGTAAGGAGCAAACCATGAAGCACTTAAGATATCTCATCATCCTGCCCACAGTCCTGATCATCCTGAGTGGATGCAGTGATTTTACTGCTCCGGAACGCTTTGACGGCGAGACCTATGCCGTGACCGGACTATTGATCGCCGGACAACCGATCGGCTTGGAAAGACCCATCTACGTAACCCGCAGCACCACGATCGAGGACTTTCAGTATCTGGAACTCTTCGTAGCCGATGCTGAGGTAAAGATCATCGATCTGAACACCCGGGCTGAATTCCAGTTATTTCCCGCTCTTCACGAATTCAAGATCAAATATATCGATCCCAATGATAACATCATCCAGCCGGATCACACCTACCGCCTGGAAGTCATCATCCCCGGTTACGAAAAATTGATCTGGGCGGAAACGACCGTGCCCAGTCAGGTTACTCTCACCCCTGATTTTTATGGTTGGAACGTATCCGGTCAGGGATTTTCGCTGCAAAACCTCGAGCCCTATCCCGAGATCACTTTTGACACGGTGGAATCGCGCTACCCGTTGGCATTGGAGACCGGAACTTTCACCGGCACGCTGAACCTCTTTGCTGAGATGTATTGCCTGGAGGAGTTTTCCACTTCACTTGAATTTACCACTCCGGTCTTTGGCCAGACCAATCCGGATACGACGATGGTCACCACCTATTATTCTTCCGGAGAGGGCGTTCGCCGCATCCAGTTTTTGGGTAAATATACATCTGTCCCGCATCAACAACCGGCAGGCAACTATATGATGATCAAGGATTACCGCCAGGTGTTCATCTTCTTTGGCCGATACCGCGTCACGCTGTATTCCTGTGATGATAATTTCTACCGCTACAAATACTCGCCCGAGGGCTATTTCCATGGCGGGATCAAAAACGCTCTCGGCTATTTTGGCTCCGCCAGCGGAGGCACCATGTTCACCAGGATCGTTAAGGAATACTCCGCGACAGATTGACGAGGATGACGCTGATACTGAGAAGTGCCAGCATGATACCATCCCGCAGGGAAAAGCGGTGTTCCACAAAACTACGTCGCTGCTGGTCCGCTATGCTATTAAAACAGTCCGCTGATATTACCGTCGTGTTCGACGTCGATGATCTCCGCGGATGGATGTTTGGGAAGGCCGGGCATTCGCATGATCTCACCGGTGATCGGCACCAGGAATCCCGCTCCGGAGGAGATCAAGATCTCGCGCACCGTGACCAGGAAGTCCTTGGGTCTGCCCAATAGTTCCGGGTTATCGGAAAGTGATTTCTGCGTTTTGGCGATACAGATCGGCAGTTTGTCAAAGCCGTATTTATTGATCTTTTTCAGGTCTGTCTTGGCGGTTGCCGTATAGTCCACCTTCTGCGCGCCATAGATCTGCGAGGCGATGGTCTCGATCTTGTCCTCCACCGGGCTATCCCATTTGTATAATGTGCGGTATTGGCACACATCCGCATCGACCATATTCACCACCTTTTCCGCCAGTTCAACGCCACCAGCGCCGCCCTGACCGTAAAAATCCACCACGCTTGCTTCAAAACCACTGGCACGGACAAAGTCCGTCACCGTCTTCAGTTCTTCTTCGGTGTCCGAACCAAAGCGGTTGATGGCGACGATGGATTTCATCCCGAATTTGGTGATGTTTTCCATGTGTTTGGCAAGATTGGGCAGTCCGGCTTCGACCGCGGCAGGATTGGGCAGCGCAATATCCTTCAGTTTAGCGCCGCCATGCATCTTGAGAGCGCGCACCGTGGCGACCAGAACGACCGCATTGGTGCAGAATTCGCCATATTTGCAAACCAGATCAAAGAATTTTTCCGCTCCCAGATCAAAGCCAAAGCCCGCTTCCGTTACCACGTAATCGCTCACGCGCAGCGCCGTCTTGGTGGCAAGGATGCTATTTGCCCCCTGGGCGATATTGGCAAAGGGACCGCCATGCACGAAAGCAGGAGTATTCTCCAGCGTTTGCACCAGATTCGGTTTCAGCGCTTCTTTGAGCAGAGCGGCGATCGCACCGGCGATCCCCAATTGCTGAACCGTCACCGGCACACCTTCGTAAGTGAATCCGACCGTGATCTTTCCGATCCGTTCTTTGAGTTCGTCCATATTGTTCGATAGACACAGGATAGCCATGATCTCGGAAGCCGGGGTGATGTCAAATCCGTCTTCCCGCGGAAAGCCCTGTTTGCTTCCGCCCAGACCGATCACGATCTTGCGCAGCATCCGGTCATTGACGTCCAGGACTCTTTTCCAGGTCACGCGCCGCGGATCGATATGCAGCTCATTGTCAAAGTAGATGTGATTGTCCAATAGTGCCGCGATGGTATTATTGGCAGCGGTCACGGCATGAAAGTCACCGGTGAAATGCAGATTGATATCTTCCATCGGCAGAACCTGAGACCATCCGCCGCCGGCGGCACCGCCTTTGACCCCAAAAACCGGACCCAAGGACGGTTCACGGATCGCCACCGTCGCTTTTTTACCGATCCGGTTCAATGCCTGCGCCAGACCAATGGAGGTGGTTGTTTTTCCCTCGCCGGCTGGAGTGGGCGTGATGGCAGAGACCAGGATCAATTTGCCAAAGGGATTGTTCTCGATCCGGCTCAATGCCGTATAGCGAACCTTTGCCTTGTATGAACCATACAGATCGACATCTTCCGCCGCCAATCCCAGTTTTGCCGCAATCGCTGTGATATGCTTCAATTCCGTCTGCCGCGCTATTTCCAAGTCACTCAGCATCTTTCCTCCCACAAGGCAGTCCTTGAGCCTTGCCTCGTTGCTGTTTGTTATCCCTTAAGTAAATCTATTCCGCATGTTACATTTGTCAAGGCGCATTCATCCGCTATCGGGAAAGACCGTTCGCTGCCTAGACCAATATCCGCCGATCACCATCATTGTTGATCGGCGGATATTGTTCGGGAAGAGCACCAACAAGGAAGACTGGCAGTTGTCCGAGAAGAGCCGCTATACCGAGGTCTATAACGCTATCAATGGCGATCCGGTCAACTTCTGGAAGTACATTAACCAGCTATACAAAGGCTGTATCATTGATGACGTCGAGACGCTGTATTCTGTGTCTGGGGCGTTCCAGACTGAGGTAGAGCTGCTGATTAGTAATTACTGATATGGGTTATTATATGGAATTCAGTTTCTTTGCGATAATCTCTTTCAAATCCTGCCTGGGAATCTCGTCGGTCAGTTTCAGATTGATTGTTCCCACTCTGGTTTTGATCTTGGGATACTTGGTTCTGAAATCAGATAGTTCATCTATGTATCCAGGATATATTGAGACTCCCTGTTTCCAGTATCCGAGGTATATACAGCTTTTCCCATGATAGTACTTAACTACCCCATAGGCCTTTTTGGTCTCGATTTCGGGCCACACCTCGTAAATCAAGGCCTGTATCTTCAGGTACAGTTCCTTTCTGGCAGGATCTGCCATATCAATGAATGCTTGGACGGCATTATCCATCGTTAACCTCAGTTGGATTCATTCTGAGGACAAGATTCTCAAGCAAGTACATTAGTCAATAGTTATGCCCGACCTCACCTTTAAGCTCTCCCAAACCTTCAAGCTCAACAAAAATGATATTCAACAACTGGTGCCGGTATTGCTGTGGATGCTTTGAGTGCGCTCGGCTTTGGTCTGGCTGCAGCATCCACCAAGACAGATGAGGTTAGTGTTGCTTAAAGAAAGACCGCTGAATAATTCAGAGAGTTGACTTACAGCCTGGCGAACTGGGAGGAAATACGATAGAGAAGGTTTCTCCAGTTATAGAATTCGTTATTCAACATGCTGTTGATAGGGCTCTTGAACCTTGTAGCCTGAAGGCTGGCTATCCCAGAGAACAGAGAACGTGACCCTTGAAGCATAATCACCAACATCAGATGCATCATGTACTCGATGGGATGCCCCTTCTCCTTGCCTATTCCGCTATGCCGCAGAATACTCATCAACTTGAACCGTTTGAACAGAATATGGGCGTTACTTTCAACCAGATTTGAAGTTTTGACTTGACTAAATTGCGCTATTCTCAGAAAATCCATCTTATCACCTCGTTATTGTTAGTTGTGCATATGCATACGCAACAATAATATACGGGGTGATTTTGTCAAGAAGTATTTTTAGCTATTTTACTGCCTCTCAATCACTTGAACTGCTGGGAAAGATTAGTTTTTTAAAACCACTTGTTTTTATCAATTACTTTTCAGGTATTTATGGCGCAGTAAGCATGTATCATGCGGTAAGATGAAACCATTAGAACAAGATAGTGCCACCACCATAAGTAAAGCATTTCTGATGCACAATCCTTTGTTTGACTGTCATAAGATCAAAGCTATCACCATCAATGGTGCTCATCTTTTCAGACGCTGGGGGCTTGGTTTGAGGGCATGATTTAGCGTTGATTATTGATAGTGCGCTTCCCACTCGGCACCGCATACGGGACACTTGCTCTGGTACCAGTGCGTCCTCTTGCCACAGCCCGGGCATGACCATTGACGGCGCTGTTCCTCCCACCATGCCTCCGCTCCGATCTCTTTGATCCGGGCGAGGTTATCCACGACATCAATATGGTGTGCCCATTCATCCCTGCTGAATTTCTTGATCATCTCGCAAGGGAATTCCGGACAGAAAGCACAACACTCGATCTCATGCTGATCACAACAGCGGATAAACTCGCAATCAGGCACAGAACCCGCTCCACATCCGGCGCAGGGGCTTTCCTCGTATTCGCGGACAAAATGCCCCGCATCCGGCTCACCCTGTTGAAGTTCATACAATAGCATACTGCTGCAGGCACCGCAGTATAATCCGCATCGGGTAATGTATTTTTTCATCTAATGCTCCTTGTTCTTGATCAACGCAATTCGGAATGAGACGGCAGAAATGGAGATATCATCCTTCGTTCTCTGGTAAAAAACGTTATTCTAAACCCGATTAAAACGCTCAAAGTAAGCATCTATCTCCGGACGCAATTCAATTCCTACTTGTTTAAATAAATCCAACAAATCGTGATAGGTTCCATCGCCTCCCAGAAAATCCCAGAACTCCTCTGCGATCTTGAGTTCGTGGTCGAGGTCGATCATTCCTCTCATTGTCCACCTGGCATAAGGAGCAGGTGCATAAGGGTTATAGGGTATGGCAAGTAAAGTATGGACACTGGCATCGGGATTATCATAGAGCGTAATCGCCACCCACTCCAACAGAGTGCGCTTATAGCCCTTGAATTCTCCCGTATTGGGCTTGGCGGTTTTCAGATCAATCAAATAGATTTGTCCGGCGTCATCTATTATTTTCAAGTCCACCATTGTCGGCCTAACGTTACGGATATCACCCTTCCTGCACACTGCTCTAATAAGTTCGATCTCAGATCTTTTATTGGGCTCTTGGGTAGCATTGCTCAGATTATCCATAATGTTCTGAATGACTCTCTGTGCTTCGGTCGAGATCTGAGTGCTTGAGTGCTGATGGATCTCTGCGACTGGAAAGCGGTCTGTGGCTATTGCACTGGCTATGGGTTCAAAGATACTGATTCCGAAGGTTGTATTCAGGGAGTGGATAAAGGCATACAGAGCCAACCGGTCTTTTCCCAGTAACCGCGTATGAAAAGGCATTATTGCGGGTTCGGGATTATATCTTTCAAATCTGTTGCGGATACATTCCTTGAGTAACAGGGCAATAAATTCTTTTTGTGGATCAGTTAAACTCATTCTCGTTCTTTCATGTGGAAGATGATCTCGGAATATGCGCCTTTATCTATCTCGGTGCGGTTCAACACGGGTCGTTTATACTGGTTGACGATCTTCATGCCGGATTTCTCGGCTATCACCGGATACAGGTTGTATTTGTCATTGGCAACGAGGAAAACGTCATAATCATCGGCAAGAAAACGCTTACAGTTCTGCAAGACCTCACTGATGCCAAGGATGTAGCTTTCCCGGGCGTCTTGTCCCTGCCCCCGGAACAAGGGTCCGATCTCCCGTTCATCCTGCCTGGGGTAGCCAAACAGGTCATAGGCATAGGCATGCTGTTCATGGTAATCGATCAAACCAACATAAGGAGGGGATGAGAAGATTCCCTTGATCTTGTGTTGTTTTACATAATCAGCCAGAGCAGGATATGTTCCATAGAGTTCTGAGATGATATCAATGCTTCTGCTATCACCGGTCAGGCATATCTGCATCTTATCTTTACGCAGTAAGTCAAATTGATAAAGACGTTTAACCGTATCGGTGGAATAGGAGAGCCACCACTTAAGGATGGAAAAGAGTGGCTTGCAAATCTTGCTATGTTTGGTGCAGTAATAGGTGGTGAATATGGGATCGATCAGGGTTGCCAGGTCAGCATGAGTGGTAGCCCGACAACTCCGCATCGTCCGGCTGAGGATCAAACTGATGATATTTTTGACCTGAGATTCTTCTATCTTTTGGATCTCATTAAATACAAATTCGATCTCGTCACGGACGTGTTTGTTATACCACTTATCAAGGAATGACCGCTGTTTGGACTGCCGAAGTTCAATCTGGTATATACTGATCAGTTGTTCATAGATCAGACGAAATTCCGCTTCTTTTTGGTTGGCATATTCCGATTCGTTGATCTCGCCGCGCCTTAAGCGGTATTTATAGTCCGGCACCGGGAAATACGCTTGGTTGAATTTGTTCAGTTCGCTGAGTAATCTGGCATCAAAATCCAGTATATGTGAATCGCTTAAGAAATACTTCAGTTGCCGGCTAATGCGCTTGATCTCCGGCTGCACTTGCAGGATATTGTAGGTGCCAACCTTGCAATTTGATATCAGCGTATTGAAATAGGATATGTCTATTCCAATCGCTTTTATGCCAAGTTCGCTTGCTTGTACGAGAGTGGTTCCACTGCCGCAAAAGGGATCAAGCACCAGGTCCCCCGGATGGAAAAACGCCTCTTGCTTAAAGCGATCGGTATGCTCATCCAGAAAATACTCCACCAGTTGGGGGATGAATTTTCCCTTGTAAGGATGGAGGCGGTTAACGTGCTTTGTGGTCTGCGCTTCCGTATAGTTATCAAAGGATAATGTCCAGTTCAGATCATCGCCCAATCGACCTTTCCAGTTAAATTCCCGGGTTCCGTTATGACCGTGATAATACCGGATCAGATCGTTCTTGGATATCAGCACCAGACCACTGCCAGAGTATTTCCTGATCCGGCCGTATTGGATAAGATAGGATATATTGGATGTGGTGACATGTTTGCCAAGATGTTCACTCGCCCATCCACTGGCTTCCTTGATGCTCATCAGATCTTGCGATTCGTTGAATAAATCCATCTCCGCTCTATCCTCATTAAACGTTGGTTTTTTTAATTGGATTCATGCTCGGAAAGATCATAAATCTGTCAACAGGTAATCATTCAGTTGGTTTCATTAGAATTGAGTCGGACGGGACTTGACATCATCCGCCAAATGTTTCACCATTTCAGAATTTCCGTTGATGCCTATCCCCTTTCCATGAATCATCCCCGTACATACGAAATGTAGGTACGTCGGCGGTAAATAACGATGAAAAAGGCCCCGGGTCAGTTCAATTCAATACCGGCTGTGTTACGTTTGCTGATCTACTTTGTCGGTACGGCATGTCTCCCTTAATCCACCAACAGCAATTTTCGGTGATGGATACCGGATGGGGTTTTAAGGCGGATGAGGTAGATACCGCTGGCGCAGCGGCGTTGTTTTTGGTCTGTGCCATTCCACCCGTGTTGATGATCTCCGGCATCGAATGTACCTTGCGCCAGAGTGTGGATCAATTGTCCCCGGATGTTATAGATCTGCAAGAGGATAGGACTTTCGCCCCGCAATTGCCAGGTGATCCGCGCTTCCTGACTGAAGGGATTGGGATAGATGGCGCTGATCCCTGTGCCCACCGGTGGCAGCGGCGGATCCTGAGGGTCCTGAACATTGGGCACCAGGAGTTCGATATGCCCGTAATGCTGGCTCTGATTGTCCAGAGAGACCGCTTCCAACCAGTAATAACACGTCATCCCCGGCGCAAGAACCCCCTCATCGTCATATCGGTAATGGGTGGTGTTGGCGCTGTTCACCGCCGCGATAATGGCGTGGTTGACCGTCAGTGCGGATGCCAGATCCGGCATATCGCTACGTAATACATTGAATCCCAGCATATTGGCTTCGGACGCAGTAGTCCATTTAAGGGCGGGATATTGATCAAAAGTGGCGGTGAACGAGGTCAGCACGACGGGCAGAGGCGGATCCTCCCTCTCAAGATACTCGGTGATCTGACCCAATAACGCATTGCGGGTATTGGGATAATCGCCGTCCACCAGTTCGCGCAAAGCATAAGCAAAGACCACAGACCGCTGTCCGTATGCGCCGCTATTCTGGATGCCCACATTACCATAACCTGTCTGGACGAAGGTGGTCTGTGCCGCTTTGCCCAGTGGGACGTAGCGGTCGATCGACGCATTCTGCGTCTGGCTGGATGCGGAAAAAGCGATACCCTGCGCCAAAGATCCCGCCTGACCCTGCAGATCAGTGACCACTTGCGTTCCGCCATTGTCGGCATGGGCAATTCCCAAAAGCGGCCACAGGACTTGATGCCCATCCAGTCCGCCTTCGATCCCCGGAAAATACGCCCACATATCAAAAGCTACCACATCCCCACCCTCAATACATACTTTCCCGCCCGAACGCAGATAATCGCGCAGGGCATAATACATCTCAGTCTCACGAAACCGCGCAATATAGCTGTTCAAGGTGCCAAAACAGAGATACACTGCCTCAAATCCATAAAACGACGCCGGAAAGATCGTCGTGTGCACCGTATGGTATCCCTGCCCATCCAGGTAATTGCGGATATACATCCCGCTGAGGTTACGACCATTGGAAACGGGTTCCCAGACCAGGACGCCGCCATTGTGGATCAGGACGCTGATCGCAAATGAACTACCCAAAACGATTGGTTTGTCCGCTGTGATATTCAGCGTCAGCGTAGCCACTTTGGATGGTGCGCCGGGCGCCGCCCGGATCAAAAAGGCATCATTGAGCCAGATATAATTATCGGCGGCGATACTGCCATGATGCGTGTTATTGAGGATAATCAGATGCGGATCGGAAGTGCTGATCGTGTAGGTCACGTTAGCGGCACTCACGCCGAAGGTATTGTTCATCAGCCGCAGGTTCAAAGCGAAGGTCTCGCCCGGTTCGATTGCTTTATTGGCATTGACATCCGAAGGAGGTAATTGCCGGATCAGGGATAGTTTGAGGTTTTGCGGAATCGCCGGATCGATCTCGGTGAGCGCCCGATAGGCATTCAAGCGTCCGCCGCCCAGCATGTTTTCCCTTCCCGGATTGACGCCATCGACCGGATCGCAGGTGGCGATCAATTGATTGATGATCTGCTCTTGCGTCCAGGTCGGGTTATCGGATTTGATCAGCGCTGCCAGTCCGGCGGCGATGGGCGAGGCATAGGACGTGGCGCCGGAGGTATGGGTGGAATAAGCCGCGGTAGCATTGGTGGTATTGACCTGTGAATTCGGCGCGCCCACGTCGATATAGGCGCCGAAATTGGAGATGGCGGATTTTTGCCCACTGTTTTGCAAAGCGGCCACCGCTACCACGTTCCGGTATCCGGCAGGATAGAGCGGTATGGCATTGTTGCTGTTTCCGGCGGCGGCAACGATGATGCTGCCCAGACCATAGGCATAATCCACAGCATCCTGATTGGCTTGGGAAAAGGCAGTGCCGCCCCAACTGCAATTGATGATATCGGCATTGTTTTCCGCGGCATAGACAATGGCGTTGTAACCGCGGTATATGGCGGATGGTGCTCCCGGGTGAGTGCAGGAGATGGGCATGATCGAAACGGTGTTCCAGGAGATGCTGCAAGTGCCCAGAGTGTTGTCCGTCCGGGCTCCGGCAATGCCGGTAACGCGGGTTCCATGCCCGCTGGATTCCCAGGGATCATAATGCTGATCCCCTTCTGCATTGAGCATGAAGTCCCAACCGATCAGATCATCGACATAGCCATTGCTGTCGTTGTCGATGCCGTTCAGATCACCCGGATCATAGACCCAGGCGCTGCCATTGTGAAAGATTGTATAACCATTGCCATTGGCATCCTCACCCAGGTTTTGCCGGATATTGCCAACCAGATCCGGATGTTTCCAATTCACGCCGGTATCGGTGATCGCCAAAACCACGGCGTGAGCGCCATCACCGCCTCTGTGAATATCCCAGGCGGCAGGTGCCTGCATGAATGGAAAATAGGTGGAAAGCGAGTAGTTCGGATCATTCGGCACGATAAAACTTTCATCGATGTAGATCGGCTCGGCATATTCGATATTATCATCCAGCATTAGCAGGTTGCAGACGCCCCACACCTCGATCTCAGCGGGAAAAGTCACCTCCCACCACAAAGACAGATCAGGCAGATCCGCCCGATGCTTGGCGGGATTGGTGCGAAAAAGCGGACTGACCTTCTCGATCTTGAGATGATGGAATTTGGCATCGATGCCGGTGATACCGAGATTGCGGAAACCGGGATCTATCCGGCTCTTGACATCCGCCCGGATCCTAATGGCGGCTCTACCTTTCTCAAAGGGCTGTTCCGCCGTCAAACAAGAAAAAACAACCAGCATCACAACGATAATCAGGGCGTTC
>CAYZZE010000054.1:0-15457 GCA_964482845.1 uncultured Candidatus Cloacimonadota bacterium | reverse complement strand
GGGCACGCGTAACATTATGGATATGCTCAAAGGACATCGGGAGCGAATATGGACAGGGTGTATAAGGATGGACTGGAGAGAGACCTTATGGAGATATTGAATACTTGTTATGACATCATGAATTTCCTGGATAAGGGAATCACCTGTTATTCAGGGTGAAAGGCACATGAGAGGCAAGAAATTGGTTTTCTGAGCAGGCATTGAAGAATGGTGATCAAAAAATTCTTGACATTGGACGGACACTGGGAATTGATGCAAGCGGGAGGTGAGAGTATGCAACTGGTGGAATTGGTAGTTCGTTATAAGCACGACGGATGCTTGAAAGATTTTGTTGATTTATCGTCCGCTATCCGTGGCGTTTGGGGCAGAGCGTTACGCAAAACCTACTGTCTTCAGAAGGGTTTATGGGAATGTGATCAGTGTCCCTTTGACCGTTGTGTGTATCATGTAATATTCGAGAAACAATATGGCTCTTATGAGCGGTTTCATCCGTATATTATCCAACACCTGTCAACGGGACCTGATCATATTGATATAGCCTACAAATTCATTGGCAGGGTATGCAGTAACGCAGATAAACTGCTGCTATCGATCCTGCGCACGGATAAAGAAGAGATTATCTTGCAGGGTGATAGGCATAAATTGACAGTGGAGAGCATTACGTCTCCCTCTGGAAACATGTATTATCATTTCAATACCGATTCTCGGATAAAACGCCCTCAAGCGCGAATTTTATCATATGAACCGGAGTTCAGTTCAACGCTCACGATCCATATGCAGAGTCCACTCAGGCAGAAAAGCATGGGTCAGATGATGTCCCGTTTTGATTGGTTGCCTTTTGCCAAATCATTGATCAGCCGGATCAGGTATCTGGATGCGTACTTCAATGATCAAGCGCTTATACTGCCGGAATATATTGAACTACCGGGAGCTAAACTGACCAGATCGGAAATGTTCTGGAATGAGAAGATCAGAAAGTCATTCCGTCAGAATTCCAAGATGAGCATCGGAGGTCTGGTCGGGCATGCGGTATTGGAAGATGTATCGCCCGAGATACATGGGATGCTCAAACTGGGGGAAGCCCTGCACTGTGGCAAACAGACCAGTTTTGGCAATGGCAAATATAAGCTTGAATACGAAAAATGTCAGGGAATGTAACAGTGAAAACATATAGAAGGAAAAACTCCGGACGGGAGGTAAGATGAGTTTTACGATCTATCATATGGCATACGCCGCTTTGATGCACGATATAGGAAAATTCCGCCAACGAACCGGAGCCAAAGATCTTGATAACCCTCGATACACGAGTAAGTGTCGATTTGACAATACAAAGAAGTATCTTACATACAAGCATGTGATGTGGACGACGGAATTTCTTTACAATTATCCCCTGCCGATCGAGGATTGGGATTCAATTGCCGAGATAGCCGGATGTCATCACAATCCAAGCGTGTTCCAGCATACCAATTATGAACGGTATTTGATCTTCCTTGGATGGGCTGATCAGATCGCATCCAATTGGGACCGTGAAGAGGCAGAGGACTATACTGGAAAATACCGGGCAGATAAAGTCCCGCTTTTTTCCATCTTTGATACGATCAGCATCGAAGCCCAGAAACAGGTGAAAGACCGCCAGCATTGCTATGGTATCAATGTATTGAGCCCGGATAATACGATTCCTGAGACCTATGTGGAACGCAATCTGAAAGCCGATTATGAAGGGCTGTGGAATCAGTTTGTAGAGGAATTTACCCAGCTTCATAAGAAGTATGTACAGATCTGCACGAACCATCAGAAGTCCTTTATTGACAAGTACTTCCCCCAGTATATCAATGCCGTGGAACACCTCTTGCGTAAATACACTTGGAGCATCCCATCGAATACAACAGAAACTAATCCCGCTAATTCCCTTTATCATCATAGTACCAATGTGGCGGCGATATCAACAGCATTATATGCCGCGGAGGCATTATCCCTCGATGTCTCATTGGAGCAAGTATCGTCTGGCAAAGAACCATTTATCATCATTGCCTGCGATCTGAATGGTATCCAGAATTACCTTTATGACTTAAATCCGGAGAACTCCAAAAATGCCAGTAAACTTCTCAGGTCCCGTTCGGCTCAGATCCGGATCATTCTTGAGGTCTTATCCCGCTGGGTATTGGATGATTTGGGTCTGACCAAGCAGAATATCTTCTTTAATGCATCAGGCAAATGGATGATACTGGCTCCCAATCATCCGGAGATAATCGAAAAAATGAGCAAGTTGAAAACGGAGATAGAAGCCGATATCTATAGCCGGTTTTTAGGAGAATTGTCGATCAATCTGAATTGGGATGCGCAGATAGGATTGTATGATCTGAAAAAGGAGCATTTCCTTACAACGATCCATGATTGCATCCAGGGACTGGAATCATATAAGATGCGAAAGTTTGATAGTATCCTATACAAAGGAGATAAGTGGGATACCGCGGCGTTCATTATTTCTCATGCCCCTATGTATAGTGATACCCAATGTCGCTTTTGCCTGAGAAGGCCTTCAGAACAAAAGGGAAAGGATAGGATCTGTCCACAGTGTGAGGCTGAGATTGAACTGGGCGCAATGCTGGCAAAAAATAGCACGAGTGTATATAAGATCTTCCGTGACGAAAAAGCACATGCGCTGATCAAGATCGGTGCTTATGGTTTTACTAAGGCTGATGAATCAGAGTTATCCGATCCTTATCCAGATACCGAGTATTTCTTTATCAAGCACTTATTCGACGCCAATCATATTCTGCCGGTCCTGCCGATCGCCTCTTCGGTTCCCATTAAGGATAATGGGGAGATGATGGACTTTGACGAAATAGCTCAGAACTCAAATGGCGAGAAAGCGCTTGCTGTAATGAAAGGTGACGTCAATAACCTGAGTATGTTGTTCCGTTTGGGCTTGCGCCGTTTGAGTGCCAGCGGCAAGGAGGTCTGTTCAATAACTGATTATACGACCTTTTCCTATATGCTGGATTACTTTTTCTCGGTATATGTTCCTTATCTGATTTATGCTAAATTCGGTAAGAGTATCTACACGGTATACTCGGGAGGAGATGACTTTTGCATCATCGGCGCTTGGGATAAGATCATCGCATTTACTGACCTGTTGTTTAGCGAATTCAGGAAATATACCGGAGCAAATGCCGAGATCCATTTTGCCGCCGCTATCTGTATGCTTCATTCCAATGCACCGGTCAAGTTTGTGATCAAGGAAACCGATGACTTCTTGAAGTTGATCAAAGGATTGGATTGTAAAAATCAACTCTATCTCTTTGAAACGATAATACCATTTGATAAACTTCAGAACCAAATGGAATTTGCTCAAACGGTTCATGAATGGTTGAATGATGACAAAGATGCCGCCAAAAAGGGAGTAACTAAGCAATTCATTTACCGGCTTTTGGGGTATCATGAAATGTACGAAAGGAGCCTGGAAGCCGAAGAAGTGACACATAATAACCTGTATGATGCCCTTCTGGTCAACGACATTCGTCGCAATATCGTCAATCGGGCTCCCAATAATAATGAGGTGGTTGACCTGTTTACTGCCCTATCACCCCTGACCGGTGAATCAGGAATTCAGTACCTCAGATTACCGATATGTTATGTCCTGTATCAAAATAGAGAAAACAAGGAGGATTAAATGTACAACAACTATCACAACAGCAAAAATCAAGCCAAGCAAGGAACAACCCAAACAGCTCCGGATCCCTTTAGTGAACCATTCTTTCGTGGAAACAACCTTAACCCAAACTGGGTTGAGAAAAACGCCATGAATCTATCTCGTGAAATAACTTCTGGAAAGCAAGGTAAGGAAGGAAAGAAAGGAAAGGAAGGGATGACCTCTACATCGATAAGGAATTTCTACAATGAATTCCTCAGAATCAAAGCGCTGCCCTTGAATAGAAAAGATGAAAAGGTCATCTTAATGAAACTCCTGGTTGCCAAAGTAAATTACAAATTAAAGCAACCAGGTTCAAATGTCCATGAGTTGTTCGCTAAGTTTATCACTAAACTGGTTAAAGAAATTGATGACAACATTGATAGGTTTGACAAATCATGCTACATACTTGAGGCAATCATTGGTTACTCGTGCTACAAGGACGAGGGAGGAAATAATGTTTAAGACAATACAACTATCTGGTTACATTTATCTTAAGAGTGGATTGAGAATTGGCGGGAATAAAGACACGATGCAGATAGGCGGAATTGATTCGCCTGTGATCAAAAATCCCATTAACAATATGCCATACCTACCTGGTTCATCATTGAAGGGTAAGACAAGATCTCTACTGGAATCATACTTGGGACTTGTACATAAGGAAAAAAAGAGCAAAAATGGAGAAGAAACTGAGGTTCCATCGGGTAAAATACCGGGGATTAGGGTCTTACCAATAAACGATAAATACGCCCATTGGAAACGAAATCTGGTGGCAGTCGTCTTTGGTCATCTCGATCACAAATCTCACCAGACACTGCCTACTCGGATTATCTTCAGGGATAGCGTTATTGTAGGCGTTATTGAAAATGATTCTTTGGTATCTGAGAATAATATCATTAGAAACTTGCAGATGATAATTGATAGAATGTCTTCTGTCTTCTCTGAAGCCAAAACGGAAGTATCGATCGATAGATTGACTGGGTCAACGGGAGATATAGGTAAACCCCGCACTTTGGAAAGAGTCCCAGCGGGGACGGTCTTTGATTTTTGTGTAGTCCTGAGAGTATTTCAAGAAGACGAAGAGAAAGACCATCTGGATCTGTTATTGAAAGGGCTTAAGCTATTGGAGCAAGATGCTCTGGGTGGTTCGGGCAGCCGGGGATATGGACGTATTAAGTTCTTTGATCTAAAACGGGATGGAAACCCGATCGACCTAAAAGATGTAACACTGTAAGGAGTCCGAATGACAACCTATAGAATCACATGGCGGTGTCTCGCGCCATATTCGACCGCTTTGCAGAGCGATACGATCTTTGGGCATATCTGCTGGGCAATTCGCTATCTGTATGGTGATGTACGATTGACCAAAATATTAGAGGCTCTCGCCTCAGATCCAGGATGTGTCTGCTCGAATGCTTTTCCGGTATCAAAGCTTCCTGTGCCTCTGCTCTCATTGCCAAAGAATTATCTGAAGAAATGGCAAAGCTTGATTGGAAAGGAAACCCCAGATGCAGAGAAAGAATGGATAACAAACCATAAGATACTAAAAGAGGCCTCTTTGGTTTCGCTTGAAGATTTGCTGAGCGGTGACTTTGATCTGATGCGGTTTCTTTTTCATAGATACGAGGAGAAAGCCAGAAAGAACAAGACAAGCATCAAGAAAGACAAGCAATTGGTATTTCATAATACGATCAACCGGGTGACCGGAACGACGGAAAAGGATACTGCCAGTTTATATGCCGAAGAAGTCAGTTACATTGATCCCTATGGGATTGCTGGCGACGTAGAGTCAATTCCGGTTCAGGAATCATACTTGGATTGTGACGATTCACTACTTAGCTCTGTGGAACTTGATCAGATCTTTGAATACATCAGTATCTCCGGTTTTGGTAAAAACAAGTCAACCGGCAGGGGTCATTATCTGATATCAATGGAAAAGTATGATTGGCTTATCCCAGAAGTCCCCAATGCCTGTCTCCTCCTATCAAACATGGTTCCCGACGAGACCGATGCCGCGGAAATATCCTATCGGGGCTTTACCAAGTATGGCAAATTGGGAGGGAGCATGGCACAATCCGAATCGCCATTCAAGAAGCCCATATTTATGTTTTCCCCCGGATCAGTGATCTGGAGTAATGAAAAGCCGAGAGGACGTATGGTGATGGGAATCCATCCTGATAATGAGATGATTGTCCAAAACCTATACGCATATTCAATACCAATTAGTGTAAAACGGGAGGCATAATGGCAGCGGTACATCGTATCCCATTCCAAATACGTCCACTCAGTCCCCTGCATATCGGGAGCGGAAACATGCTGGATCCTTTTCGGATGCTGATTAAGAATAATCATGCCTACTACATAAATACCACTGAATTTGCTAAGTATCTCTCCAGCCCTTCTGGTAAGAAGTTTCATGATATCTTGAACACTGGTGATCTGGAGAAGATCATCACCTTTATGTATGACATGTTTGATCCTTCTAATCAATCCTTGTATGTTTCCAAGTATGGGGTAAGCGAAGATATCCAAGATCACTATCCGGTTCAGATGAAAAATCCTTCCAGCGATAAACAGATCATGGAGTTCGTTAGAACAGGATATTATCAGCCCATTATTCCTGGGTCATCAATCAAGGGTGCATTCAGGACTGCGATTATATCTGCTTTGGCTGCACTAAAAAGGGAATATCCGCAAACGGGTGATTTTGAGTTTCGTTTGCTGGATGCTATGAGTGATACTGAAAGATATAATAAGAAGGATATCACCAAAGATCCTTTCAAGTTTATTAAATTCAGTGATGCTCCACTACCTGTCGAAAAAATGACAATAAAGTGCATTAATCGTGTATATGTGAAGGATAATAGAAAGTCAATTCCCTTCAATTATGCAGAAGTTTACATGAATTCAACGGGATACATAACATCTACTGAACTTGTAGTGGACTCTCGGTTCTTCGAGGCGAAATGCCTACAATCTCTATTTCCACCTGATGAGGCAAATCAAAAATCAATGTTACTTCGATTGCTTGGGATGATATCCAAGTATTACAAGGATAAATTAGACAAAGAGATGGAAGTCTATTCTTCCAGTCCATTGATCAAGTCCTACGACGCAATTAGCAAACAAATGGTAAAGATCGGGGAATCGTGGCGATTTATTGCTAAACTTGGTAAGGGAAGTGGACAAAACTATTTATCCATCGGTCAAAGCAGCATTCAGCCAATCACAAAATCATCAATTAAGGACGATGAAAGTGGTACCGATCTGCCGATGGGCTGGTGTTTGTTTCAATATCTTAGCAAGAAAATTTAGATATGATAGCGCAGATATTCTTTTCCACCCGGCAGAATGCAGTAAATATCATCCCTTTATTGAAGAAGGATATTTTTGGGGACTGCCAGGCATTGATCCTGACATCACGTGTAGCTAAAAAAGGCAAATGGACAGATAACCTGATCCATGTGCTTCATAAAAAAGGTTTGAAAGACCGTGTGATCAATTGTGACTTGAGTCAATACGAGGATCATACTGAGAACGTGGACGATTATTTGGAAAAACTATGTAAGGATCATGAGCAGTTGTTCTTTAATATCAGCGGGGGTAAAAAGAGCCAGATCCTTTCTCTGCTAAACCTTTACAATCGTCGCAATAATGACAAAGACCGCGTGATCTATGTGGAGAACAATCCCTATGAGATACATGTGTATGATAGATACAGGTTGGTTGATAGTATCCCCTTGAACTATGAATTGGATTTAGAAGATGTACTCAATTTATCGGGATTTACCTGCTGTCCCAATGGTGAGTCCTTGAATTGCTACAGGATCGGGCCGGATCGATTGAGCCCTTCTTATGATCAATTGCTGAAGATCGACCAATACTATATGGAGAACGAGGATTTTCGTAACCTCATGTACCATTACTTCACTCCATATTCCCACTCAGGCCTGAGCAAGGGGAGCATTAAGTCACAGATAAGATACTGCCTGTCAAAGCCCAACCGGGAATCGGTAGATAAACTTGTGCCCAATCATCTTTCTGATGATTACAAAATGGTCGCTGATGCCATTCGGAAGTTAAGGAAAATGACTACGGACTTAAATCTTTGTGCAACCAAAAAGGACTTAAGGTCGCTGTGGGACGAGATCAAGAAAATCCCCAATGTGGATGATATCTTCAACAAATACTGGTCTGCAGTACGAGACGCGATAATCGATGTAGTGGCTAGTCAAATAGAAGGGGTGGATCATGTGCTAGTGGATAGATCAGAAAAAAAGAGAATTAGGGCTCTTGTTAAAGTCTTTAAAGACATCCGCGGATCGGTAGCAACAAGCGACCAATCGCTTGATGGCATATCCGAGATCAAACACTCCGGCGTCAGCGGATTATTGGACTTGGGGAAAGCTGGAATGTTTTTTGAGAACCTCACTGCGGCGAAGATATACAGCATATTGGCAGATAAAGATAAGTCCCTTGATCAGAATACCTACATGAATATGATGATATACCCTCTAAATGTGGATAGTAATACTCCGAGTACCGATCGAAACCCCGACAAAGGCGATAATAATCCCATACCACAAGTTGAGTATGATTGCTTGGTATTGACCCCGCATGCCAGTTTGATCGCGATCGAATGCAAGACCTTCGGCATCGAAGGGGATATGTTTAAAGCAAAACAGCATTCCATTTCCACTCAAGGAGGCGTGTTTTCCAGGAGTGTCCTGATCACACATGTTCAGAAACAGTCACAGAAAACTGATGGGACTTTCCCTGATATCCTCACCGCCGTTGTAAATCAATTGGATAGCGTGAAAAGATATAGCCCAGACGTCTGGTATTACGATGAGATAAGGGATAGATTGCTCGAGATACTCGAACTCGCATAGAACCGGGTTGGTGGTGAATTCCGGTTCCCTACGAGCCTACATAGAATGCCCTCCTGCCTCCATCTGACACCTGCGGCATGAATCCGGTGTTAAAAAGGGGTTTGTCAATTCGCCGATCGGAGCTTATTTTTTGCTCAAAGTTTTGGCGATGGTGTAGGCAGCTTTGACCAGAATGACTAGTAGATAAAGCGCTTTCATCTCATTGCCTCCTATATTGGTTATGTCTCCGTATATGTCCGACAGACACCGATGCCTGACAAAAAAAGTGGCATTTGATCCGTTCTCAAGGCGTATGTTGTTGTCGATGAGAAGATTATGATTGGAATTGTAGCCAATATCCAGTGGATCAGCACGCGTGGCTTACAATTCTATCAGTTCTTATCACAAAAGGCATTGAGGGCATTTTGTCCATTCTGGGGATTTTTGTCCGCGCCTTATATAATAGAGACCTGCTGCTGGATCACAAATTCGCGGCAGGGCGATGGATCTTTTTTTGAGTGTATAGATGTGAAAAATCGTGTATGAAAAGTGCAGTTCAAGAAGGCGGAGCGCAGCACGGCAGATGCACAAAGAAAAAGCCTGCCGGGGTGGGTTGATGGATGGATAGTTTGATTGGGTGAGGATATCTTCCGCTCTGCCAAACTGGGAACCGAGCGCTTCCCCTCCATTGTTGAAACAGCAAGCTTGTCGTTGATGTCATAACTGAGCTTGAATCCGATCAAAGGAACAAGACCGAAATCGCCCTTGGTAGCTATCTTGTTTCCCGAGGTCAGAGCGATCTCGGCGTCACGTAACTTGAGTGAGACACCGATATTCCTGATAACCGTTTGGGGGACTATGTCAAGCAAGACGATAATGGTATTAGAATTGTATTGACAAAGACTGTAAATCTGGAATTGATGCCGGCATAAACAACGAGGTAGGTAAAAAAGCAATGCTGGACACGACAAAAGAACTCCGGGTGATCCGTCTGCTGTTGACGGTAGTGGCTTTGCCGGTAATCTTTATGATCCTACGGACTATGAAAACTGTCTTTATACCACTGATCTTTGCCATATTCCTCAGCTTCCTTTTTGCGCCCTTGATCCAGTGGCTCCAGAAACGACGGGTACCGATGTTTGCGATCCTCATCCTGCTTTTGTTTATCATCCTGCTCTTCTTTTCCTTCGTAAGCTGGTTGTTCTATACGGCTGGCGATAATGTGGTAAGAGAGTTTCCGGTGTATCAGACCCGATTCGAGACCATGATCAGGGATGCTCAGAATGATCTGTCAAACACACTGGAAAGCATGAATGTAGCGATGGAGAAGATACCCTTGCTAGATATCTCTGAGCAAATCTCGAGCGGTGGTTTTAGCATTACAAAGATGATAACGGGGACGATGGGAACCTTCCTCAATATCGGCACCACTCTTTTTCTGACAATGCTTTTTATGCTTTTTACCGTGGCAGGACAGGGGCAAATGGAAAAACGACTAAGACGCGTATTGACAGAGGAGAGGCAAGAACAGACCTTGCAGACGATATCACGGATTCAACAGCAAATCCAGCGCTACTTTCTCAACAAGTCGCTGATCAGTTTGGGCACCGCTTTGCTGGGAGTATTCTTTATGTTGGTCTTTGGGATCAATTTCGTGGTGGTGGCGGGGATTCTGCTCTTTGCTTTGAACTTCATACCCAATATCGGATCGATCATTGCCACTCTCTTCCCCATTGTGATTTGCCTGATCGATTACGGATTTGGCTGGACTCTGGTGGGGATCACTCTGAGTTTGATCGGCACCCAGGTTTTCTTTGCCAACATCATGGAACCCAAGGTAATGGGGGAACGCCTCAATCTAACTCCGATCATGGTGTTGATTTCGTTGGTCTTCTGGGCACTGGTCTGGGGTGTGGTGGGGATGATGCTTGCCGTGCCGATCACGTCCGTGATCAATATCGTGCTCAAGGAAATGGACGAGAAGAACCTGGTCTCGGCGATTATCAGTGACCAATAAATCAATAGCGCCGGATCACACGGAACCCGATAAAGGGATATCCGCGCTGCGGATCGCGACGGTCACGACTGCGGAGATTCAAACGATTGACGTCAGTATCAAATATGTTGCTGCCCCGTATGACCTTGGCAAATCCGGTGACCGGTCCGGTAGGACTGATGCTATCCTGTAAATCCCTGAGATAAGCAGCGTCAAACCAATCCCAACACCATTCCGAGACGTTTCCCGTGAGATCATATATGCCCAGGGTATTTGCTTTTTTGCTGCCCACGGATTGAATTCTTCCTCCGGCATTACCACTATACCAGGCAATTTCTGCGAGGTTATTGGAACCGCTGTATAGGTAACTGGTCTGCGCAGTAGCGGTTAATTCCCACTCGGCTTCTGTGGGTAGGCGGTAGCCATTTGCCGACCAATCACAGATGATCCTTCCTTTGCTCCAATCCAAGGGTTTGGTAAGACCATTCAATGAATAGCAGGGTTCCAATCCTTCGTCTTCGCTGCGGCGATTACAATATTCGATGATATCATACCAGGACACGTTGTCCACGGGAAGATCGTCCCCACTGCGGCTGACATTGGCAGGACGCATGTATCTGATCCATTCGGTTTGGGTTACTTCGTATTTGCCGATGTAAAACGATGATAGACCGATAGTGGCGGATTGATTGCCATAAATGAATTCCTGTGCCGGAACAAAGACCATGTTGATCGGAAGGGAGGGGGTCTTGGCTTGTGTAGCGGGAGGAGAAGTGCTGCCGGGAGTGGTTGGTCTCGATGTATTGACTATGGCAGATAGCCGATCACGGCTTCGTTCGTGTGATTTGGTGTCGCCATATCCCGTGATGCGGATATTATTTGGAGAGGTAATAGGGGATTGGTTGTTAGTGCTAACGACTGAATCACCGGATAAAAGACCGGGAGTGATCATCGGGGTCGAAATCTCGCGTTGGGGTTTGCGGCCTAAGACATAGAGCATAACAACGAGTGTGCTCATAAGAATAAGAAGTAAGATCCAGAAGCGGTAATCGATCGCATTATGGGGCTTGGGAATGGGATTATGGGTATTGACATCAAAATTGTCCACCTTGCCGTTTTTTGATATCCAGATCTGATCGCCGGCCAGAAGAGGCAATTTATCCAACTCCCGGGCAAGCCCGCTCAAGGTAGTGTATCTTTGCAGAATATTGCGATGCAGACATTCCGATACGATCTTGTTCAGAGAAATGCTGACATTGGTGATGTAGGTAAATTTGTGTTCTTTGAGGCGGGTTTTACCGTACATGGTATAGCAAAATGGACTGTGGCACAACAACTGGGCAAGGATCACGCCGATGGTGAAGACATCTTCCCGCTCGTCCACATCCTCATAAGTTATGCCTGAGATCGATACCCGGATGTCATCATTATCGTCAAGGATGATGCCCACAGGGCTGAGATTATACATCGTAAGTCCATTTTGTCTGATGTAGATGGCGGCTGAGACCAATTGGACGGCGATCTTGCGAACCAGAGATTCGCTGAGCCGATCCGGATTGGTTTTTTTTAGTTCCGCCAGAGCAATGCCATCCACGAATGCGGATACGATAAAACCGGGACTGAGCGAGTCATTGATTTCAACAACGGGCGCAATATGAGGATGGGAAAAATCCTTCAGGTTTTGCAGGCGAATCTGTAAACTGTAAAGTTTTGCGATGTTTTCGGAACTTGATTTGTAAAACAACTTCAAAAGATACTGAATGTCTTCATAATCCGTGCGGGTAACCACATACTTGATGCCTTCGGGATCCCGGTTCAGCATCTTCACGATCCGGTATCCGCAATAAATCTCTCCGGGATGGAGATGTGGAACGCCATCCTGAATTGGCCGGAAATCACTGGGGGTGGCCAGTTTCGCTGTCTGCGGCAGCTCTGGCGTGGAAACGGGATCCAAATCCGGCTGCAAATCGGTAGTGGTGCCGCAATAGGCACAGAATTTTGCTTGGTCCGGCAGTTTTTCGCCGCAATTGATACAATACTTCATCGTTTTTCGGGTGCAACTCTCATTATGGACAGCATTACTTCCTTGCCGTTGATGTCATATCTGATCATGTCCGGTGACGGAACATCATGCCGCATGATCGCATCCGCCAAGGTCTCGGAACAGATGTATTCTCCCCACTGCTTAAGCGCATCAGCGACCTGATCGTCACCAGACCACTGGATACGGATTCTATCCATGATGTTAAATTCCTGTTCCTTGCGGGTAAATTGGATCTTATTGACCAGTTCACGGGCATATCCTTCCCGCAGCAATTCCGGAGTTAGCGTTATATCCAGTGCCACAAAGATATCCTTAACCGCTTCAAAGACATATCCCGCGCGTGGACTGATCAGGATATTGATGTCCTCGGGCACAAGGGTGACCGTTCCGGACGGCATGATAAGGTCGTATGAGCCGTGTTGAACCAGTGACAGACGTACTTCCTGACCTTTTACCTGGCTCAAAGCGCTGGCGATCTGCTTCATCTTATCCCCGTGTTTGGGACCCAAGACCTTGTAAACGGGCTTGATCTCATAGCGCACAAAGTCCTCGTCATCATCCCGGACATATTCCACCCGATGGATGTTTACTTCCTCACGGATCAGATCAAACATCCGCTTTACCGTCGGCTTTACCCGTACGGGGACATACATCACGCCGAGAGGCTGTCTTACTTTGATCTGACATTCATTGCGGGCAGCGCGACCCAGGGATACGATATCGATCACGACCTGCATTTCCTCTTCCAGTTTGGGGTCGATATGCTGTACCTGACTCTGCGGATAATCCTGAAGGTGCACACTGGTCTTGCCGGTCAGGTTGACGTAGATCTCTTCCGCCAGATGGGGGGCAAAGGGCGCCATCAGTTTGCACACTTCCAGCATCACCTGATACAGCGTAAGATAGGCAGCGGTCTTGTCCTGATCCAGTTCGAAAGACCAGAAGCGCCGACGGCTGCGCCGCACAAACCAATTGCTGAGTTCATCTATTACAAAGTCCTGGATCGCCCGCACGGATTTGGTGAATTCATATTCTTCCGTCCACTGACGCACCTGAGCGATAAGGGTATGCAAGCGGGATACGATCCAGCGATCGATCTCACTGCTTTTCCGCCAGTACTGCTCATAAGCGCCGGCATCAAAGCCATCGATGTTGGCATAGGTTGCATAAAAGGAATACACGTTCTTGAGGGTACCGATAAACTTATTGACCACTTCTTTTACGCCATCAACATCAAAGCGGGTGGGCACCCAGGGCGGGCTAACTTCAAGAAGATACCAGCGAATAGCGTCAGCGCCGAAGGTCTGCATCAGTTCCAGTGGATCGACCGCATTCCCCAGACGCTTGCTCATCTTCTGACCACTCTTATCCAGGATCATATCATTGACCAGCACGGACTTATACGGCGATACGCCTTTCAATAGCGTGGAGATCGCTAAAAGCGAATAGAACCAGCCCCGCGTCTGATCGATCCCTTCCGAAATGACGTCGGCCGGGAATAGCTCCGATTCAAAGCGTTCAGCATTTTCAAAGGGATAATGCCACTGAGCAAAAGGCATCGCACCGGAATCAAACCAGCAGTCGATCACTTCCGGAGTGCGTTTCATCACCCCCTTACAGGCGGAACACTCAAACACCACTTCATCGATATAAGGCCGGTGCAATTCGATATCTTCAGGCACTGCTTTTCCGTCGGCCATCCTGGCTTGGGCGACCAGATCGGCGATCGAACCGATGGAGCGCTGCATTCCACAGTCCTCGCAGACCCAGATATTGAGCGGTGTTCCCCAAAAACGATCGCGCGACAGCGCCCAATCCACATTATTCACCAGCCATTCACCAAAGCGCTTTTCACCCACGAAAGGCGGGTACCAGCGGATCTGGGCGTTATTCTCGATCAATTGCTGCTTAAACTGCGTGGTGCGGATATACCAACTCTCCCGCGCAAAATAGATGAGCGGATCGTCACAGCGCCAGCAATGTGGATAACTGTGTTTGATCTGCTCCCGGCGGTAGAGTTTGCCTTCTTCTTTGAGATGCCGGATGATATCCTTGTCCGCCTTCTTGACAAATACGCCTGCCCAGTCCGTGACGGAAGCCATGAATTTGCCGCTTCCATCTACAGGATTGATTAAGGGCAGATCATACTTCTGAGCCAGAGAATAGTCATCCTGACCAAAAGCCGGAGCAGTATGCACGGTTCCCGTGCCGTCTTCCATGCTCACGTATTCCGCCAGCCCGATATACCATGCCTTTTTATCCGGTTCGATAAATCTGAAAAGCGGTTCATAAGGACGGTATTCCAATGCCTTGCCCGGCATTTCCTCCACGATCTCAAAGTCCCCGCTCAGGACATGCAGTAGTTCCTTTGCCAGGATCAACTGCTGTTCCTGATGCCTTACCTTCACATATACATGTTCCGGATGAACCGCCAGCGCCACATTGGAGATCAGCGTCCACGGCGTGGTCGTCCAAGCCAGATAATAGAGGTTATCTTCATCCATAGCCTTGAATTTGACGAAAATCGAAGGATCTTCGACGTCACGGTAGCCCTGTGCCACCTCATGCGAGGAGAGCGGAGTGCCACAACTCGCGCAATAGGGCACGATCTTGTAATCTTTAAAGATCAGTCCGCGTTCAAAGAAGTTATTGAGTATCCACCAGACGCTTTCGATGTATGTATTGAGCAACGTGATATAAGGATCGTCCAGATCGAGCCAGTAGCCCATTAATTCGGTCATTTCACGCCACTGGATCTCGTAAGTAAAGACGGATTCGCGGCAGCGGCGACAGAATTCCTCTATACCATATTCCTCGACCGCTTTCTTGTCTTCCAAGCCCAATTGCTTTTCCAC
>CAYZZE010000053.1:0-15579 GCA_964482845.1 uncultured Candidatus Cloacimonadota bacterium | reverse complement strand
TCATCACTACTAAAAGAATAAGACCTTTGAATAATCGGCAACACCGGATTTATCCGGTTGTTGTACCGGATTTATCCGGCACCCAGCACGTTTGCCCAGATGTCATAAACAAATGTCATACAAGCACATAGATTTTACCATGCACCGACTGAAGTCAGTGCAACGACCGGCTGAAGCCGGTGATACCCCTATGTGCAACGGTCTTAGAGTTATTATTAGGGAGTTGCATTTACCCACTCGGTTTGAAAGAGAGCCTTTAAACTCTCTGAATCATTCAACGGTCTTTCAAGATAATCCAGTCAGGGCAAAGAATCTGAAAAAAGAGAGTGTGCCATCCGGGGATGACACACTCTATGCAAATTGCGAGGGCGAATCTGTGCGATCGCCCCAATGGGTGATGTAGTTATCTACCAGCGAAGGTGAGCGAAGGCTTTGTTGGCTTCCGCCATTTTGTGAGTATCTTCGCGTTTTTTGATGCTGCTGCCTTCTTTCTTGAAGGCAGCAAGCAATTCGGCGGCGAGTTTTTCGATCATCCCTTTTTCATTGCGGTTACGGGCATAACTGATCACCCAGCGGAAAGCCAGGGCGCGGCCATTCTTTTCGTTTACTTCCATTGGTATCTGATAGTTTGAACCGCCGACGCGTCGAGACACGACCTTGACCAGGGGACGGACGTTCTCGACCGCGGTCTTGAAGACCTCGAGGGCATCCTGTTTGGTTTTGGCGGCGATGATATCGAGAGCGCCATAGACGATCTTTTCAGCAATGCTCTTTTTGCCGCATTTCATAATGCAGTTCATAAACATGGTCAATTGAACGTCATTGTATTTGGGATCCGGAAGCACTTCCCGGACGATGGCTTTTCTTTTTCTTGGCATAGGTCTCTACCTCAGGTTACTTTTTGGCTTTTGGACGTTTGGTTCCGTATTTGGAACGAGATTTGAGGCGCTTGTCCACGCCAGCGGCGTCCAGAGCGCCACGAACTATGTGATAACGGACACCGGGAAGGTCTTTGACCCGACCACCGCGCACGAGCACAATTGAGTGTTCTTGCAGATTGTGACCTTCACCGGGGATATAGGCAGTAACTTCAACGCCGTGCGAGAGACGGACGCGAGCGACTTTTCTGAGGGCAGAATTTGGTTTTTTAGGCGTCGTCGTGTAAACACGCGTGCATACCCCGCGCCTTTGCGGACATCCCAGGAGCGCCCTGTTTTTCTTCTTTTTAATGATTTCCAGTCTGCCTTTTCGAACCAGTTGATTGATGGTTGGCACTAATTACCTCCAGTTTTTTTGCTAAAAGTCGAGTATATCTTCAACGGCATCCTGCACAATCGGATGCGCATATTCTTCAATGATCTGAGCTACGGTCTTACCTTGAGCCACGGCGTGTTTTAACATCGAGTTATACACCTTGGTTCCAGTTCCGACCGGTATCTTGTGACCCAGGATGATGCTTTCCTTCAAGCCCTCAAGGCGGTCAACCCGTCCTTCGATGGCAGCTTTGGTCAAGACCTTGGTGGTCTCCTGGAAGGAAGCGGCAGAAAGCCAACTTTCGGTGAGCAGGGATGTCTTGGTGATGCCGAGCAGCAATTGTTCAAACTGAGAAGGTTTGGCACCCAAGTCTTGAGTGGCGCGGTTTTCTTTTTCTACAATTATCTTGTCCACCACGTCGCCTTCGAGGAAGGAAGTATCGCCGGGATCGGTGATTCGGACTTTTTTGAACATCTGCCGGATGATGACGCTGATGTGTTTGTCATCGATCTTGACGCCTTGTTTGCGGTAGATCTCCTGAATCTCGTTGAGGATCAGCATCTGGGCTTCGATAATACCTTTGACGAGCATGTCATGTGGATCCAGTGGTCCATCGGACAAAGCGTCTCCGCTTTCGACGTAATCGCCTTGGTGGACGATGATCCGCTTCCCGGACGGGATAGTGTATTTGCGTCCGGCAAGGGGCTGCTGTTTTTTGACAACGTCGCCATTTTCCACGATGCTACCCTGATTAAGCGGGATCTCAAAGATCAATCCGCAAAGAGGAGCACCCGCTTTGACGTTTTCGTCCTGATGCACGATAATATCGAGTTTCTTTGGTATCTCGTATTCCACGGGGTTTTTCTTACGCTTGGCGATCGAGATCACTTTGCGGGTCTTGGTATTTTCCACGATCGTGACCTTGCCGTCTTCCTCGGCAAAGATGGTATTCTCGGGCAGGAGATAGATGTGGTTTGAGTATTCATCCGTTCCGAGTTGGATCTTGCCATCGGTTGAAGCGTAAAGGCCATTAGTGGGCGTAACGAAAATGTCGCGTCCGGTCTTTTTTAAGCCACCGATGGTAACGGTGCCGTCGATATCGGAGATCTTCGCTTTTTCCTTGGGCACTCTTGCTTCAAAGAGATCTTCAACGCGAGGCAATCCACCAGTAATATCGCGCTGCTTGATGGTCACCCTGGAGGTCTGTCCCAGGATCTGTCCAGTGTGGACGTAACTGCCGTTTTCGACGCGGATGATCAGCCCGGCGGGCAAAGGAACAAGGGTCACAGTGTCATCATCGCCGACGATACGGAATTGTGGTTGTTTCTTGCGGTCTTTAGATTCGATAATGGTGATCTCACGGGAGAAGATAATCTCATTGAATTCTTCTTTGAACGTGATGTCTTTGATGAAGTTCTCGTAATGCAATACACCTTTTGCAGTAGAGATCAGCGGGTTGTTGAACTGATCCCAGCTCATTATTTTGGTGTTGGTTACGATACTTTGTCCATGTCGGACATAGACCGTGGCAGCATATTCTACTTTATACTCCTCCAACACTTTGTCTTGGTCTTCGGGATCCACGATGAAGATCTTACCCAGATGGCTGACAGAGATCATCTCATTTTGGGGATTGGTGACGGTGTTCATGCGGTCAAATTTGACGACACCGTCACAACTTGCAACGACCTCGGCGAGGTCAGTTGCAGTACTGGCAGCACCACCAATGTGGAAAGTTCTCAGGGTCAATTGAGTGCCGGGTTCACCGATGCTCTGTGCGGCAATGATGCCAACCGGATCACCGATAATGGTTGCTTTCTGGGTGGCGAGGTTGCGTCCATAGCATTTTGCGCAAATGCCACGATCGGCTTCGCAGGTGAGGACGGATCTCACTCTTACCGAGATGAGACCATGATTTTGGATGGTCTTGGCCAGCTTGGTGGAGATCTCTTCGCCGCTTAGGATCATTACTTTACCGGTAACGGGGTCAATGATGTCTTCTGCAGCAGTTCTTCCCGAAATACGCTCTGCAAGGGTCTGCACGATCTCGTTGCCTTCTTTGAGTACAGCCATATCCACGCCGCGTATGGTTCCACAATCTTCGTCGGTGATAATGGCATTCTGTGCCACGTCAACCAAGCGACGCGTAAGATAACCGGCATCGGCAGTTTTAAGAGCTGTATCAGCCAATCCCTTTCTGGCTCCGTGGGTCGAAATGAAGTATTCAAGAACGGTAAGTCCTTCCTTGAAGTTAGATTTGATGGGTGTTTCAATAACGTCAGCACCGCCGGATGATCCGATCTTGGTAGGTTTGTCCATCAAACCGCGCATACCACCCAATTGTTTGATTTGGTCTTTGCTGCCGCGGGCACCTGATTTATACATGAGATATATGGAATTGAGCCCCTTTCTGCTTTGGGACAGTTCTTCCATAAGTTCGTCGGTAACTCGAACGGTGGTCTTCTTCCACTGATCAACGACACGCCCAAATCTTTCATTTTCGGTGATTCCGCCTTTTTGATAGAGATCATAGATCTTCTGGACTTCAGTTTCGGATTGTTCGATGATCTCATTCTTTCGCTTGGGAACAATGATATCATCAAAACTGAACGTAACTCCGGAACGAGTGGCATACCGGAATCCCAATTCCTTCAGGTTATCAAGAATCACGGCGGTCTCCCATTGCCCTACGGCATCAAAGCACAGCATCGCCAGATCGTTCAACTTGCCTTTGTCGTAGGCAATATTCTGGAAGCCGATCTGGGGAGGAAGGATCTGATTGAAGATAACTCTGCCAACCGTGGTCACGATATACTCATTGGTTATCTTGACCCTGATCCAAGAATGAAGATCCAATGATCTGGTCTGTGGCTCACCGCTTTTGACGCTGCATAAATGCTCATCTATTTCATAGGCGGTAACTACCTCATCCAGATCAAAGAAATGACGGAGTTTACTATGGTCCTCGGGGGTGGGGCTCGCTTCCATGGTCAGATAATAACAGCCAAGCACAATATCTTGGTTTGCGGCCATAGCCAATCGACCATTGGCTGGGAGAAGCAGGTTTCGGGTGGAAAGGAGCAGGACTCGTGCCTCCACTTGTGCTTCCTGGGACAATGGGACGTATACGCCCATCTGGTCGCCGTCAAAGTCGGCATTAAACGGAACGCAGACCATGGGATGCAATTGGATCGCTTTAATGTCGGTTAAAACTGGGATAAATGCTTGTATGCCAAGGCGATGTAGCGTAGGCGCCCGGTTTAGTAAGACCGGATAGTCCTTGACGACATCTTCAAGTATTGACCAAATCTCGGGCTGCTTTTTTTCGATCAATTTTTTGGCATTTTTTACCTTGTCCACTTCACCCATTTTTTGAAGCCGCTCAATGAGATAGGGTTTGAAGAGTTCTACTGCCATCTCCTTGGGTAACCCGCACTGATAGAGTTTGAGTTCCGGTCCGACCGTGATCACTGAACGTCCCGAATAATCGACCCTTTTTCCCAAGAGATTCTGACGGAATCTGCCTTGCTTTCCCTTCAATTGGTCTGTCAAGGATTTGAGTGGCCGGTTTCCTCTGCCTCTGACCGGGCGCGGTTTGCGGGAATTATCGATCAGGGCATCTACCGCTTCCTGCAACATTCTTTTTTCATTGCGGAGGATAACCTCCGGTGCCCGGATGTCCAATAGTTGTTTCAGACGATTGTTGCGGGTAATGACACGGCGATAGAGGTCATTGAAATCAGCCGTGGCAAATCTGCCTCCCTCAAGCGGAACAAGCGGTCTGAGAGTTGGGGGCAGGACAGGCAATACTTCCATGACCATAAATTCGGGTTTGTTGCCGGATTTGATCAGAGCGTCCACGATCCTCAATTTGTTTATCAGCTTTTGTTTCTTGAGGGCGGATTCTTCCATCTTGAGGCGTGCTCTGAGGTTCAATGCTTCATCGGCAAGATTGATGCTTTTTAGCAATTCGCGGATCGCTTCGCCTCCCATCAGGGCAATGAAGTTATCACCTACTTTGTCCCTTATCTCGTAGTATTCATCGACTTCCAGAAGTTCCATCTTTTCGTAGGGACTGTCACCGGGATCGACCACAATATAAGATTCGTAATATAGGACTCGTTCCAGATCTTTGATGGTCAAATCAAGGAGAGTTCCGATCTTGCTGGGAGCGCTTTTTACGAACCAGATATGAGCAACAGGAACCGCCAATTCGATATGTCCCATACGGGTGCGCCTGACCCTTGATGTGGTAACCAGGACGTTACAACGGTCACAGACAGTGTTTTGAAAACGTTTTTTCTTGTACTTCCCGCAAGCGCATTCATAGTCGCGCTCGGGCCCAAAGATGCGTTCACAGAACAAGCCGTCTTTTTCGGGTTTGAGAGTCCGGTAATTCAATGTGTCTGGTTTGGTCACCTCTCCATTTGACCAATCATTGATGATCGTTTCGGGAGAGGCGATCCTGATCCTTACCACATCATAATCGTTTGGTTTTATATCTTTTCTCATAGCCATATCTGTCATTTCCCTTATGATTCCTGCTCGGGCACGAACTCAATATCAAAACCGAGTGATTTGAGTTCGCTGATAAGTACGTTAAAGGATTCTGGTATTCCTGGTGCTGGTGGATTTTCTCCCCGGGTAATGGCTTTGAACGCGTTGTTCCTGCCATCAACGTCATCCGACTTGATGGTAAGCATTTCTTCCAGCAGATTGGCGGCACCATATGCTTCCAGAGCCCATACTTCCATTTCTCCCAGTCTCTGACCGCCGTGTTGGGCTTTTCCGCCCAATGGCTGTTGTGTGATCAGTGAGTAAGGACCAGTTGAGCGGGCATGCATCTTGTCCGCAACCAGATGATTTAGTTTCATCATATATATGACGCCCACGGTAACTTGTTCATTGAATGGTTCGCCGCTCTTTCCGTCATATAGTGTCTGTTTCCCGTCTGGCGAAAGGCCTGCTCCGACGAGTTCGGACTGGATATCATCGATCGTAGCGCCGTCAAAGATCGGAGTTTCCACTTCAAAGCCCAATATACGTGCGGCCATTCCGAGATGGGTTTCCATGATTTGCCCTATATTCATACGGGATGGAACACCCAGAGGATTTAACACGATATCGACAGGTGTACCGTCTTCCATAAAGGGCATGTCTTCAATCGGGGCAACAATGGAGATGACACCTTTGTTTCCGTGACGGCCTGCCATTTTGTCGCCGACCTCGATCTTGCGCTTTTTGGCGACATATACCTTGACCATCTTACGCACGCCGTATTGTAGTTCGTCTCCGTGTTTAAGGCGCTCGCGGGATTTTTTGAAGATGTTTTCACTGATTTCCAGTGATTGTCTCACTTTGAGAATTACTTTCTGGTAAATCTCGGTGCTAACCTGATCACTTTCGACCAGATCCACATCCATGTCCAATTTTTTAAAGTTGATTTTCTTCAGATCATCTGAGTTGATTTTTTTGCCGGGGGCGACAAAGTAAACATTACTCTTCTCGTCCCAGATATTCTTTGCCTTCTGTCCCAATAGAAGTTCGGATAGTTTCTCTTCCCTGAACTGATCTATTTTCGCGCGACGCTCTTCCAAATCCGCTTTGAGTTTCTTGATCTTCTCGTTGGAGTTTTCATCAAAGTCAGAGCCATCCTCCAGGCGCGAGAATACCTTCACATCGATGACCACACCCTCCATGCCAGGTTTGGCTTTGAGCGAACTATTAGTAAAGTCGCCAGCTCTATCGCCAAATAGTGCACGCATCAAATTCTCTTCCGGAGATGGATCGATCTCGATCGATTTTGGCGTCACTTTACCAACGATCACATCGCCGGCCGTGACTACAGAACCGACTCGGATGATTCCGGTTTTGTCGAGATTTCTCAGGGCTTGAGCAGGAACATTGGGAATGTCATAAGCGAGTTCTTCCTTGCCGTTTTTAACGTTACGAACCAAGATCTCCAGTTCTTCGATGTAAATCGATGTAAGAGCGTCATCCCTGGCAACCTGCTCGCTGATGATGATGGCATCTTCATAATTATAGCCATACCAAGGCATAAAAGCAACCAGCATATTGGTGCCCAAAGCCAAACGATTGTCTTCGATACAAGGACCATCAGAGATCGCCTGCCCTTTACGAACGACGTCGCCGATCCGGACACTTGGGCGCTGATTGACACATGTATCCTGGTTGGTTCGCAAGAACTTTTTCATAAGGATGCGGGAAGAGGTGCCCAGGAATGCGGCTTCGTCCTTCTCATTGGTCGGTTTAACATCAATGTAGGATGAGGTGATACCAGTCACGATACCGTCATAAGGCGCTGTAGCCACACATGCTGTGTCCATTGCAGTCATCCGTTCCATTCCAGTGCCAACTAATGGTGCTTGCGGATTGATCAATGGAACCGCTTGGCGCTGCATATTCGATCCCATCAATGCACGATTTGCGTCATCATGCTCGAGGAAGGGAATCATTGCTGCGGAAACGGACACCATCTGCTGGGGCGATACATCCATATACTGAACCTGTTTGGGACTCACCTGGATAAATTCACCCCGCTCACGAGCGAAAACGGCTTCGTCCACAATCTGCCGTTTATCGTTAAGCGTTACATTGGATTGCGCGATAATGTATTTCTCTTCCTGTGCGGCATCCAAAAACTCATACTCGTCGGTCACCACTCCACAGATCACTTTACGGTATGGGGTTTCGATGAATCCATACTGGTTGATCCGCGAATAAATAGCAGGTGAAACGATCAAGCCGATATTGGGCCCTTCAGGTGTTTCGACAGGACATACCCGGCCATAATGTGACGAATGGACGTCACGAACCTCAAATCCAGCGCGGTCACGCGTCAAACCTCCCGGTCCAAGAGCGGACAAGGCACGTTTGTGGCGAAGGGCAGCCAAGGGATTTGTCTGCTCCATATACTGCGACAATTGGCCAGTCAGGAAGAAGGAAGAAACTACAGAGATCAGAGCATTGCTATTAACCAGATCATGGACAGTGACCTCGTCCGTACTTGATATAGCCATTCTCTCCTGGATGATCCGTGCCACCATTAAAAGACCGGTATTATACTGCTCCTGTAGTAACTCGCCGACTGTCCGTATCCTGCGGTTGGCGAGATTGTCGATGTCATCTATCTCGTCTTCGTCATGGTAAATATTGACCAAGGTCTTGAAAATATGGACAAAATCATCTATCGTCAGGGTCAATTTGTCGATTGGCACATCAATACCGAGCCGGCAATTGATTTTATAGCGCCCTACGCTACCCAGGTTGTATCTTTTCTCATTGAAGAACATCCTGTCCACGAGTGCCTTTGCTGTTTCTACTGTGGCTTCTTCGCCGGGACGAACAAGAGTGTAGATCTTTTTGAGGGCTTCTTCCTGGCTGTGGGTGGGGTCCTTGCCTATAGTGTTTTCCAAGACCTTACGCGCGATCTCATAGTTATAATCGATCAATTCAGCCTGTTTAATGCCCGAATCCTTCAGTTCATTGATCAAAGTATCTGTGATGATCTCATTTGCAAGAGCGATGGGTTCGGGTTTATCCGGTACATGGATGTCATACATCAGGTGACGTCCCTTGGCTGCCGCAAGATCCAACACTTCGCTCTTATAGAAAGTCCGCCGCAGATCATCATCCGTCGAAAGTCCTACAGCGCGTAAAAGAATCGATACAGGCAATTTGCGCCGTTTGTCGATATGAACAAACATAACATCATGAATGTCGATGTCAAATTCTAGCCAACTTCCATTGTAGGGGATCACTTTGGCTGAGTAAAGCATCTTCCCGCTGGGATGTTTTTCCTCCGTGAAGAACACACCGGGGGATCTTTGTAGCTGGGAAATAACCACTCTTTCGGCGCCGTTGATGATAAAAGTCCCCTGTTCTGTGATCAGCGGTATTTCACCGAGGAACACGTCTTGTTCTATGGAGTCCTTGAGGTCACGTCCTTTGTCCTCATTTTGACCATAAACAGTCAGGCGCAGTTTTGCTTTGAGCGGCGCTTGATATGACAGGTTGCGCTCAATGCATTCCTCTATCGTATATTTTTCCTGGAGAATACTATACTCGATGAATTCCAGCAGGAAGTTACCCTTGTTGTCTTCCAGTGGGAAAATGGACTCAAACACTGCCTGAAGTCCCTGTCTCTTGCGGCGTTGGGGATGGATTTCCTTCTGGAGGAAATCATTGAAAGCATCCACTTGCATTGCCAATAGATTTGGGACTTCTATTTCAGGTATTCCAAGTTCGGCAAATCGCTTTGAGATCCGGGAATAACTTTTGATGTTTCTCAAAAGCGCACTCCTTTGTGGTCTTGTAAAACCATACTGATTGGTTGGATTGTTACGGAATTGTAACAATCCAGATAGTTCAAAATGCTCATCTTTGGCTCCGATGATGTTTCTGTGACGTCAGATATCTTCAATAGAACCAACAGGTGATAAATGCGCAGATTCGCTCATCCATAACAATGACATCCAGATTATGCCGAGCATAGAATAGTATTGATCAGCACAGAGCAATGCCTTCTGAAAGTTCCCTTATGTCTGACCGGACAGAATCATCATCCCAGATCTCAGAGAATCGACTGTATTGCCGATTCTCTGAAACTGGACATTGGCGTCTGTATTAATGACTTTCATATATCGATTACAGACATTAGTGGTTTGGGCAAGTTATCTTACTTAACTTCGACCACAGCACCGGCTTCTTCGAGTTTTTTCTTCACGGATTCAGCTTCTTCTTTGCTGACTTTTTCTGATACTACCTTGGGTGCTGTGTCCACCAGGTCTTTGGCTTCCTTGAGACCAAGTTTGGTGATCTCGCGGACGACTTTGATCACATTGATTTTCTTTTCCCCAGCACTGGCAAGGATGACATCAAATTCGGTTTGTTCTTCTTTTATTTCGGCTGCGGTTCCTGTCACTGGAGCGGCGGCAGCAACCGGAGCGGCTGCTGATACGCCAAATATTTCTTCCATTTCTTTGACGAGCCCGGCTAATTCAAGAACTGTCATTTCCTTGATCAGGTCAATAACTTGCTGTTTTTTATCGGACATTTTTCCTCCATTTGGTGTAAATAATTCTAACTGGCTTTGGTCTGTTTTTGGACGATGGCATCGACGGCATAGACGAACTTGCGAATAATGCCCTGGCTCACGCCCAAGAAGTTTCTGATCGGAGCCTGGGCACTGCCAAGCACCTTGGCAAGCAATTCTTCCCGTGAAGGAAGTTTTGCCAAAAGTTGCAGATCATCTGCAGTAAGCACTTTCCCGTTGATAAAGCCGGCTTTAAAACGGGGGAAAGTAGCGCCTTCCATTATCTCTTTGATGAACTTGGTCAGCACCCTGGCAGGGGCTACTTCATCATCTCTGCACACGATGGCGGCTGTGGGACCCGATAGATAGTCATCCAATTGGCTGATCCCGATTTCTTCATCATTCAGGGCTCTTTTGATCAGGGTGTTCTTCTGGACGAAGTAATCGATGTTTTCAGAACGGAAGGAGTTGCGCAATTGATTTACCTGTTCGATGTTGATTCCCTTATAATCCACCAGAATGATCGCTTTTGCGCCGCTGAACCGTTCTTTCAAACTCTTTACGGTTACTTTCTTGATTTCCTGTACCATTGATACTCCTAACTTAACTCTTGGCTTCCGTGGTGGCTGAAGAAACGTGTAGTTTAACGCCAGGTCCCATGGTGCTGCAAAGGGTTATGCTTTTGATAAAGACGCCTTTGAGTGTGGGGGGACGATCACGCAGTATTGCTGTGATGATTGTCTTGATATTATCTTTCAATTGTTCGGGTGTGAAACTGACCTTACCGCTGGGAATATGAAGATTAGCGAATTTATCCACCCGATAAGTCACTTTGCCGCCTTTGGCATCTTCCACCGCTTTTCCTATGTCCATTGTCACTGTGCCGACTTTGGGGTTGGGCATCAGTCCCCGTGGTCCGAGAGTCCTGCCCAATTTGCCAATTCTGCCCATCAGGTTGGGCGTGGTAACAACCACGTCAAATTCAAACCACCCGCCTGATATCTTTTCGACCAAGTCATCGAGACCGACAAAATCAGCACCGGCTTTTCTGGCCTCATCGGCTTTGTCCCCTTCGGCAAAGACAAGCACCCTAACGGTTTTGCCTGTCCCGTGGGGCAAGATAATGGAATTTCGGATTTGTTGATCGGCTTTACGCGGATCAACGCCCAAATTGAAATGAATCTCAATGGTCTCATTAAACTTCGTCGTTGGCAATGATTTGAGAAGTTGAATCGCTTCATCGAGTTCAAATCTTTTCTGGCGGTCAAACTGCGTAAATGCGCGAGTGTACCTTTTACTATGTTTCATTGATTCTCCTTAATGAATACGTTCTCCTGCAAAGAAGCGTCAATCTTCAACGAGGACACCCATGCTTCTTGCAGTTCCGGCGACCATACTCATAGCGGATTCAAGGGAATGACAATTCATGTCCTGCATCTTCAATTGAGCGATCTGGAGCAGTTGTTCGCGGTTTATCTTACCGACTTTGGCTTTATTAGGGGTGCTGGAACCCTTTGCCAGACCTGCTTCCTTTTTGATCAATATAGCAGCGGGAGGGGTCTTGATCTCAAATGTAAATGATTTATTCTTCGCAACATAGATGACGACAGGAAAGACCATGCCGGGTTGATCCGCAGTTTTTTCATTAAACTGGCGGCAAAAATCAGGGATATTTACCCCGGCTTGTCCCAATGCCGGACCGACCGGGGGGGCAGGCGTTGCTTTTCCTGCTGGTAATTGCAGTTTGATCATTGCAACTGCATCTTTTGGTTTTGCCATTTGTTACCTCTATGATAATGTCTTATTTCTTGATTAATTCCACTTGGTCGGCATTCAACTCCACGGGAGTTCTTCTGCCAAAGACCGTCACATCAATAACCAGTTTGGTGCTGTCGTCATTGGTCTTCTGCACAACGCCTTCAAAATCGGTGAAGGGACCAGAGATGATCTTTACCATGTCTCCCGGTAGGTATTCTTTGGTTTTGGCCACGCGGTCTTTGTCCGTTATTCCCAGCAGACGGTTCACTTCTTCATCCGTAAGAGGGATCAGATCCTTTTGGTCGCGACGCTGACCCAGAAAATTGGTTACCCCTGCTATATTCTGGATATATGCCCTCAGTTCGGGGGTCATGTCGCATTCGATCAGGACATAACTGGTAAAAAGTTTCCTTTCCCGCGCGATCTTTTTGCCCTCGCGGATGACGAAGGTCGTCCGAACCGGAACCAACAATTGACCGACCTGGCTTTCCAGCAGAGTACCAGACAGACCCTTTTCAATCGCTGTCTTTACCTTGTTTTCATGGGCGGCATAGGTATGAATTACATACCATTTCATCTGCAATCCGCCTTCCTCAGAACAGCCGCTCGATCAAGTTGTGGAAACCCCAATCCACCAAGGACAAAAAAACCGCTACTATCGCGGACATCACAACCACGACGATCGTGCCTTCCTTGATATCTGCTTTGCTGGGCCAAGTGACTGATTTCATTTCGGAACGTACTTCCCGAAAAAAACGTGTTACTTTCTCTATCATGTTATCTACCATTCTATCGGTGCTTGTGCCAATGGAATCTTATGGCAGGACAGGCAGGAATCGAACCCGCAACCCCCGGTTTTGGAGACCGGTGCTCTACCAGTTGAACTACTGTCCTGCGCATCAGTTCTTATTAGCGTGTTTGTTTGTGTAAGGTATGCCGACGGCAACTCGGGCAGAATTTCTTCAGTTCCATTCTGGTTGGATTCTTGCGTTTATTGCGCGTGGTCGTATAATTACGAATCCTACACTCTTCACATGCCAGTATGATGATATCTCTCATTATCGGTTTTCCAATAACTTATCGGGTAAATCAGTCGATCACCGACGCAACCACTCCAGCACCGATGGTGTGACCGCCTTCGCGAATAGCGAAGCGCAATCCCTGTTCCATAGCGATCGGGGTGATCAATTCCGCACTGATTCGGATGTTGTCACCAGGCATGACCATCTCCACGCCTTCCGGCAGTTGGAGAGTTCCTGTCACGTCAGTGGTTCTGAAATAGAACTGAGGACGATAACCGTTTTGGAAAGGTTTATGACGTCCGCCTTCATCCTTGGTCAAGACGTAGGTCTCGCCGATGAACTTGGTGTGAGGAGTGATGGATTTGGGTTTGGCTAATACCATACCACGTTCCATGTCTGTCTTGGCAAAGCCGCGCAGCAGGACACCGATGTTGTCGCCTGCCTGGGCTTCATCCAGGATCTTGCGGAACATTTCCACGCCGGTGCAGGTGGTTTCGACCGTTTCACGGATCCCGACACGCTCCACTTTATCACCAACTTTGATCTGACCGCGTTCCACCCGACCGGTGGCAACTGTGCCGCGGCCTGGGATTGAGAATACGTCTTCGACCGGCATCAGGAACGGCTTGTCGATTGCTCTGGCAGGTTCCGGGATATAGCTGTCAATTGCATTGATCAGTTCCTGGACGTTCGCTTCACCTTCCGGATCGCCGCTTAGGGCTTTGAGTGCTGATCCGCGGATCACAGGAATATCGGAACCGGGAAACTCATATTTCTCAAGCAGTTCGCGCACTTCCATTTCTACCAGGTCAAGTAATTCGGGATCATCGACCAGGTCGCACTTATTCAAAAAGACGACCATCGCCGGCACGCCCACCTGACGGGCAAGCAGGATGTGTTCACGGGTCTGGGGCATGGGACCGTCATAAGCGCTGACGACGAGGATGGCACCATCCATCTGGGCTGCGCCGGTAATCATGTTTTTAATGTAGTCGGCATGACCGGGACAATCAACATGCGCATAGTGACGTTTGTCGGATTCGTATTCGACGTGGGCGGTCGCAATGGTTATCCCACGGGCTTTTTCTTCCGGGGCATTGTCGATACTGTCAAAGGAACGGAACTGAGCGCCGCCCTTCTTGCTCAGATACAAAGTCATTGCGGCTGTCAACGTGGTCTTGCCATGGTCAACGTGACCGATGGTTCCCACGTTTACATGTGGTTTGTTTCTTACAAATTTAGCTTTTGCCATTATTCCTCCTGGAATGTTCGTTAATTCCGTACATGTTTCTGTTTTGTTGTTTGTGGAGCTCATGACCGGACTTGAACCGGTGACCTCCTCCTTACCAAGGAGGTGCTCTACCGACTGAGCTACATGAGCTACTTTTACCGTATATCTCTCGAGGACAGGTCTCTGTCCCTGGTTTCAGTGGAGCGGGAAACGGGGTTCGAACCCGCGACCCTCAGCTTGGAAGGCTGATGCTCTAGCCATCTGAGCTATTCCCGCTGGATGGTGGAGAGGGGAGGATTCGAACCTCCGAAGTCTTCTGACGACAGATTTACAGTCTGTTCCCTTTGACCGCTCGGGAACCTCTCCATTTGTTTTGGAGCCGATGAAGGGAATTGAACCCCCAACCAATTGATTACAAATCAATTGCTCTACCTTTGAGCTACATCGGCACTTAGTTTTCCACGAATTCTGAACTGCCGCTTTTTGTCAATCCTTTTGGCGATCACTCTATGCGCTTGCCGCTTAATTTTTCGGCGTGGAAGCCAAAAAAAATCACACCATTATACTGTCAACTGAAATTTTGGTCACCTCGCTCAAATCGCACTTGAAACACACCAGAATGCAATCCTGCGCATCTTACCGGAGAATCCTGACGTGACCTCCACTTGGAAAGCTCAACCTCGTTTATGCACTTGAAGTCCAATTGACCATGTAATATTCTGGCAATCAGAAAGATATGTAAGGTCAAATGAACTTCAAGTGCATAATCGAGGTTAAACGATGCCATTGAAGTGATGGATAATCTCATGGCTCTGGATACCCAATCCAACAGCCTGGATGATGCCCGGGAATATATCAAAACCCTCGCACCCAGGATCAAAGAGGTTCAATTCGAATACGACTCAGAGATGAACCCGGTTGGCGTATCCGGTGCACATACACCATTTCCACCGTTTCATTGGAAGTGCAGGACAAGTGCCACAATAGTATCAAAATAACAATGATTCCATCCCTTTCGAGCCAAGTGCCTATCGGGTTGGGGTCGTTTGTTCTTTCTTTCCCCATGCGGGAGCTGGGAAAAGTATGGACTGTCATTGCTCTCTTGTCTGGTCTGTAAACCAGCCAAATCAGGCGGTGAGAGTATTGCAGACGCGGAAGCCGTTGTTGTTGTTCGGGTTGTTGTTCTTCCGATTCGAAACCCGGCTGTCGTATGGCGGTCAAAAAGCTTTTCCTGGTCTCGAACTTGCCTCTTGCTTTGG
>CAYZZE010000052.1:0-15879 GCA_964482845.1 uncultured Candidatus Cloacimonadota bacterium | reverse complement strand
AGGTTATACTAAGGTTATGAAGCAGGGAGAATGCAGGAGAAAGCACTATTCCGCTGGATTCTATACCTTCTTGAGACCGGTGAATAACTCAGAGGGTTGACTCAATGAGCATCCAAATTATCTGACGGGCGTAATCCTCAGTAATTACTGACTGCGCTGGAAGGAGTGACGATATTGTTTTTTTACGTTCTCGAAATTTGGTGATTCCGGTAAGTGCAACGCTCTTTTATCAATTGAGCCAATATCTCTATTGGACGATCCCTATCAAGATCACGGAGGGGGAAAGGGGAAAGACCGGATCATCTGTCGATAGAACTTATTGCACGGGGATATATCCTACTGGGACGAAAATATCGAAGAAGGGATCTGGAAACTGTATTGATCAATCTCTTTGATCAATCGTTTGCCGGATCAAAAAACGCTTTGCGGTTGTCCTCGATATCCAGGGCTTGCACCTGACGGTAATACCAGTTCGTGATAGCGCGGGTACGGATCTCATCGGCGGCTTGAGCCAGATATGCGTCTTTTTCCTTTTGCCACAATTGCTCGGTCGGGCGTTGGCGGTCGGTGATCAACGCCAGATAGATGTGGTTACCTTCCCCGACCAGAGGCGTAAACGACCCTTTTTCAACGGCAAGGATGGCTTGGTTGAGTGTGTCCACTCTACCGATCAAAGGGATATTGGATTCCAAATGTATGCCAGTATGCTCGACAACGGTCAACCCAGCATTCGCGGCTTCCCTCATATAGGTCTGCGGACCGTATCGGCGATAAAAGTCACGGGCATAATCCTGCATTGCCTTTACCCTCTTATGAACGGTCGCTTGGGCCGCCACTTCGCGGCGGACGCTATCCAAAGGCAGGTGATAGATATCGGCGCTTTGCCAGACTTGACCGACAAAGAAATCGCCATGCGGATTGGTGAAGGGGTGGAGAATGGTTCCGACCGGGTTCTCAAAGGTAACTTTTACCAGTAAAGGAACGGTGCCGATACCGGAGATAATGCGGTCAGTTGCACTGAAGAAAGTTGTTTCCTGAACCCTGATATCATACTTGATCGCGGCAATATCCAGTCCGGTGACCAATGCTTCCTGATGTATCCGGGCTTGCAGGATCTTCAAATTGCGTAGGGTTTGACTGCTGGTCTCGTGCCGGACAAGGATATGACGGGCATTGACTACGGGATTGCCCTGGGCGTCCTGACGCCGGTCAAGCACTTCCACAATGTGCCAGCCAAACCGGGTGGCGAAAGGTTTGATCACAGACCCCGGAGGATTGTCAAAACTGGCGCGCTCAAATTCGGGGATCATTGCGCCCCTTCCAAACCAGCCAAGGTCGCCATCATTCTGAGAAGAACCCGGATCATCGGAATAACGTGCGGCAAGGGTGGCAAAATTCACGCCGGCGATCAATCTGCGGTATAAGGAATCGGCTTTGGAATATGCCGCCAGGGAATCGGTCTGGGAGGGCTGAAAAGGGATATGGATATAGCGCAGCCGTCGGCCATTGCTGCGCGAGTAATCCGCTAGATGTCGCTGATAATATGCCTCCACTTCTTCGTCGGTGGCGATATGATCCGATAATTTATTGAAATCAAAGAAGATGATCTTCGCACTGGCAGTATCAGCATCACGATACCAGATGTTTCTTAAACTATCCGCATTCACCACAACTTCGGTTTTAAGCAGATCGATGAGTTTCTGGTAGCGGTAAACCACTCGCACATAATCCATTACATAGGTCTTGAATTCAGGTCTTTCCTTCAGGGCTTGACGGTATTTTTGGGGATCAAATCTGCCATTGGTATGGATATCCTTCAGGTTTTTTACGGCGGTGGGAGGGTTTTGCAGCATCTCCATCTCCAATTCTTCCGTGGTAATAGTCATGTTCCGCCGGCTGATCTCCTCGTCATAGATATGGCGGTTGATGACGTCATCCCAGCAGCGTCTGTAGAGTTGTATCCTGTCTTCCCGTGTCAGAGGTCTCTGCCATTGCTCCTCCCAGTATTTGTAATAGTTGGTCAGGATCGTACGGTATTCTGAAAATGTGATTTCTTTGTCGCCAATGCGGGCAACGGTGGCATCCGCTGCTGCTGAGAACTGCGCTTGCATGTGGTTTAAGGTCAAAAGCATGATCAGCAGCAAGAGAGAGATGATGGATCTGTTCATTATTCCTTTATGCTGTTTCGTTTTGCTCGGCTAAAAGCGAACCGTCTGAAGCGATTGGTGGATTACAAGCGGGCTTCAGACGGTTCTGCATATTATTGGATACGGCGTATCCTATTTCATCAGTATCATCTTCTTGGCGATTGATTTGTCGTTGTGGGTGATCCGGTAGAAATAGATACCGCTGGCAATCGAATTGCCATTGTCATCCAAACCATTGAATACAACGCTGTGATTACCGGCAGCGACATTGCCGTTCAACAGAGTGCGGACGACCTGACCTTTGACGTTGTAGATCTGGATCATCGCATGACCGTTGGCAGGAATGCTGTAGGCGATATTGGTCACTGGGTTGAAGGGATTGGGATAGTTATTGATGGCAAGTACCATGCTGGGAGCGGCCACATCTTCGTTGGAAACGGTGGGCTCGACAATGGCACGGATCATCACTTCGCCACCGGGGATGACTTCCCAGGCAGCAGTGGTTGACATCTTACGATAACTATTACCGTTGTTATTGTTATCAAGACCAATGGCGCTGGCATTGGCTGTTTCCAGGATACCGAGATAGAAATTGCCATTGGTGACCTGGAATGCCGGCTCGTTAGGCAACAGGATGTAGTTCCAGCCCTCGACGATATTGGCAGCAGGATATTGCAATTGGGCAAGTTGAGTTCCCGGAAGACCGCCTGCTCCATCAGCGGAATAGAGGCGGATGATCATGCCGGCTGTATTGAGAGTATGCACAAAGACCTTGGCATAACGAACTCTGACCGAGCTGCCATATTGGTGTTTGACGGCCATTTGGCGGGTGGGACCGAGGGTCAGTCCCGTTTCCGCTTCGCCATCGTCATGATACATCTCGACATGTCCGGCAGGGACGATGAAGGCGATGACGCTATTGGAAGGCAATGATTCATTGTTGCCATAAACCGCTGTGACATGATAGGTATGGATGCCGCCGGGAACATTCATATCGGTGTATGTAAGTACCGTTCCAGCGACCTGATCGATCATTACGTCGTTACGGTATATACGATAGGCGGTTACATCACGGTTATGGGCGCTTTGGTAAACTCCGGAATCGGCCAAAAATCCCGTTGCTGTCTGCTCGTTCTCAGTAACATGTCCCAAGACATATTCCCGACCAGTGGCATCCTGAACATAGACCTGGATATTCCAGTTATATGTCAGGGTCGGTGCAAGCGCAGTAAGAGTCGTCCAGGAACCCTGGAAACGGATCATATTGCCATAACCATTGATCGCAGGACCGGCATCACAGCCGGCTGGATAACCAGTTGTGGTGTTACAACGGTAACCAGCCATGATTTGGGTGGCAGGCGGGATAGTAAAGGGAGTGGTCAGAATAATCTCATTCCAAGAGTTCTGGGTCAGACCGGTAAGGGGCTGATCATAAGCAAGTGTGTTAGTAGTTCCTGTCCAGATACGGGCAGAATACTGGCAAGCGGCTTGGTTTGGCCAAATCTTGATCTTGGTGATGTTCATGCCGACATAGGGCGCTATTCCGTAGTCACCCATGGCATCCCACTTGGCAGCAACATCAAAGTCCGCTGCGGCATTTGTGCCGATGGAAGTGTAATTGGATCCGCTATCATAGTGAATCCAACCCTCGTTTCCGCCACCGCCTGTGCCTGGGGCTTCCCAAGTTAGGATCACAGTGTTGCCGTTTACCACTGCTGCCAGTTGTTCCGGAGGCGCAATGAAAATATCATTGTAAACACGGACGTTATCAATAGCGATACCTGTACCTATGGGAGTATCACCATCGGAGCGGAACATCCATCTGAACTTCACGGTTTGACCGGCATAATCGCTTATAAAACCGTCCAGGGCATAGCTCTCTGTCATTGACGACCATAAATCCGGTGCATCAGAATAAACGTAGTTTGTTCCTGTCGGACTGCCATACGGATTACTCATATAAAACCAGGACGCACCGTTGTTATTGGATATCTCCCAGCCAAAATAATCGACATTCGGGAAGGTATTAGGATCATCGAACGAACCTTTGATCATAAAGTCCGCCCGGATATCCCCTGAGGTAGGCAACTGAATCGGAGGGGATTCCAAGTAGTTCAGCATATTGATATTGTAAGTACCCTGAGCGTTCTGATTACGCATTACATGCACCGGTGATGGAGCATCGGCAACCTGAGCAATACTCCAGATATTACCACCCACGGGAACCAAGCTTGCCCAGGTCATCTGCCCATCATTTAGGCCGTTATTGGTATATCCGCCAAAAGATATGTCATCAATCATAACACCGAACAATGCGGGTGCGTCCTGAGTACAATAAGCCGGATCGGACGCAAAGGCAAAACGAATCTTTACATTCTGACCGACGTAAGTGGCAAGGTTAAACGTGCAATTAACCCATGTAGTTTGAACGCCGCCCCAGCCAGGGATGTTTGGACCTTCGCCATGTTGGAATCCAAAGGCATAAGACGAAGTAAAGGTGTAGGCAGGACTTCCAGTGATCGGTGTCCATGTTTGGCCGTCATTTGTAGAAATACGGACGTTTGCGGCATCCCAACCGTTGTAGGGGGCAGGTTCTCCGCCTGGTGCCTCAATATTCCAACGGGCTTTGAAGGTGAGGTTGGTGTTGCCTGCAGAGATTGGTCTGGAAGGAGTATCCAACACCAGATATTGATGGTCATAATAACCACCGATGTTTGCGCCGGAGGCAAGGGCTGTATCTCCCATCCACCAGACGTTTCCTTGAGCGCCACCATGATTATAAACGTGCCAATTATTGGGCGGGATGGTCGCATCGGAGGAGACCCATCCGGTCGCACCGTCCTCAAAATCTTCTTCCCATGCTATCACTTCATAGCGATTGGAAGTAGTGTTCTGGTTCGTTCGTCTTGCGATGGTTACGTTGTCGGCACAGAGTGCTGCGAAGATAACCAAGGCTATTGTAACAAGCCATATTTTTTTCATTGATCCTCCTCAATGTACAAGAGTTTTGCTAACGGAGCCACCCGTATGTGGAACTCAGTATTTTGTCAAAGGTTTTTTTTAAGTATATTGCAAACGGTAGAGGTCATAGTAGAGCCCCCTTTTATCCAAGAGGTCAAAATGTGAGCCTTCTTCCACAATTTCTCCCTTGTGGAGAACGATAATCCGGTCAACGTGCTGAATGGTAGAAAGGCGGTGAGCGATGATGATCGAGGTGCGTTCTTGCATGATCTTGTGCAGCGCATCCTGGATCAGAATTTCGGTATCGGTATCGATGTTTGATGTCGCCTCGTCGAGAATAAAGATCACTGGATCGTAGGCCAGGACGCGAGCAAAGGCGATCAATTGCCGTTGTCCGGTAGAGAGAGTCGCTCCCCGTTCCATAACCGGCTCATCATATTTCTGCGGCAGGCGCGAGATAAATTGATCGGCATTGACGTATTTTGCCACCTGAACGATATTCTCATGGGTCAATCGGGAGTTATTGAGTGCGATATTCTCTTTGATATTACCGGAGAAGATAAATACATCCTGCTGCACGATCCCGATATTGGCACGGATATCCGCCAACGCATAATTTTGCATTGGTTTGCCATCGATCAGAACCCTGCCTCTTTGATAGGGATACATCCCCAAGAGCATATTGACGATCGAGGTCTTGCCACTGCCGGTATGACCGACGAGAGCGATCTTTTCTCCTGGTTTGATCCTGAGGCAGATGTCCTTGAGCACCCATTCCTCGTTGTTGTATGCCAGCCACACGTGATCCAGTTCGATCTCACCCCGGAACCGGACATGGGAGAGTTTGTCCTCGCGATAATCATCGGCTTCCTTGTCCATGAGGTCGAATATCCTCTCCGCTCCCGCCAGTGCTCCCTGCAAGAGATCGAACTTCTCAGAGAAGTCATTGATCGGTTCAAAGAGTTTACGGACATAATCGGTGAAAGCCATCAGCAGACCGATGGTAATAACATTGCGCAGGATCTGCCCACCACCATACCAGATGATCAGTGCGATTGACACTTGTGAGGACACGTGGATGATCGGACGGAAAAAGGCAAAGAGTTTCAGTTGTGACACCTGCGTGCGGAAGAAGGTTTGGTTTATTCCGGCAAACTGGTCTTTCTTGTGGAAGTATTGGTTGAAGAGTCGGATGATCTTCTGTCCTGATATGTGTTCAGCAAGCGTGGCATTCACGGCAGCGAGGTTCTTTCTCACTTCACGGTAGATTACTCTGGTCTTGCGTTTATAGATGGACAGCGTGATAACCACCAGGGGCAAAGTGGAAATGCTGACCAAAGCAAGTTTCCAATTTAGGATCAGCAACAGGATCACGATCCCGATGATGAGGAAAAAGTCCTGGATAATGGTGATCACTCCGGATGCGAGCATCTCATCAATTGTGCGGATGTCATTGGTTACCCTCGTGACCAACCGCCCCACCGGATTCTGGTCAAAGAATTTTACCGGCATTTTCTGCAGATGAGCGAAGACGTCATGGCGCAGGTCATTCATCGCCATCTGCGAGAAGTAACTGGTGGTATATGCCTGAAAGTAACTGCCTATCATCCGTAACGATATGATGAGCAGGAAGATCAGCGCCAGTATCAGCAGATTGTTTGAGGCGTCCGAGCGCACCTTAAGGCGGTCTCTGATGTCGAGCTTGTCAAATTGATCGCGGTCGATGGCGATACGTTTCTCATCGAGTTCAAACCAACCCTCGATCCCATCGTCCGTGATCTGCGGCATCAACACATGCTCGATGCTCTTGTTGAGCAATATTCTTATATCTTCTTGATTGCGAATGATATAGATGTTGTTCCGGCTAAGGATGTGGCGTTCTTCCAGGTCGGCGAGTTCCGCGCGGTCGATCTTGTTGCGATCTTTGGTGGAAAAGATGATAAACGCTCTGCTCCCGATCCTGCCTTCATCCCTGCTCAGGAAGTCATAGCGTTTGATGAACGCCTCATAGGAAGCCACATCTTCAAAGATAGCGATGGTATGATCGGAGGTGATATATTTATCGATCGCGGTTCTGGTGATCAGTGGCAGGATCAATTCGGTGCCGGTGATCACCATCAGGATGAGGAAGGACACCACTACCATCCATTTGTAGGGTTTCAGATACCGGAGCAATTTGCCAAAAAGCCGGCGGTCATAGATCCTGCCCTGGATGTCATCTTGCGCCCAATTTCCGCTGCCACTGGGTCCGTGCATCATTGTGATTCTCCTTCGAGGCGGGCTCGGATCTTTTGCTTTTCCACCAGATCACAGTATATGCCTTCGTTCAGGATCAGTTCCCTGTGGCTGCCGCTTTCGGCGATAAGACCTTTGTGGATCACGATGATATTATCGGCATGCTGGATAGAGGAGATGCGGTGGGCAATGATGATGGTCGTCAGATCTTTGCGTATATCGATGAGCCGTTCCAGGATCAGCCGTTCAGTCTTGGTATCCACAGCGGATAAGGCATCATCCAGAATCAGCATTCGCGGTGCAGTCAGAAGTGCCCGGGCGATAGCAACGCGCTGTTTTTGACCACCGGAGAGCGTAATTCCCCGCTCCCCCACCAAGGTATCGAATTTGTGGTCAAATTCCATGATCTCGTCATAGACTTGAGCAAGGCGCGCTGCTTCAAAGACCTCGGCGTCACCCGCCTCCGGTTTGCCCAGACGAATGTTATTGGCGATCGTATCAGAAAAGAGAAAGATGTCCTGTGGCACCATGATCAGATTGCGCCTGAGCACATTCAAAGGGATGGTTCGCAATTCAAAACCATCAATGAAGATCGTCCCGGGCGGCGGCTCATAGATCCGCGTCAGCAGTTCGATCAGCGTAGTTTTTCCGCATCCGGTCTGCCCGACCACGGCAAGGGTCTTCCCACAATCGATCCTGAGGGATATATCTTCGAAGACAGGATCCAGATCCTCCCGATAGGCAAAGGACAGATTCCGGATCTCGATAATGCCTTCCAGGTGCTTGATCTTGGGATCGGCGGCACTGTCATCGATCTCCGGCAATTGCGCAAAGATAGCATTCAGCCGCTTCATCGAAGCCGTTCCCCGTTGATACATATCCACGATCCAACCGATGGCGATCATGGGCCAGACCAGCATCCCCAGATATTGAAAGAAAGCAATGAATCCACCCAAACTGATATCGCCGCGGATGGCGGCCCGACCTCCGAAATAGAGGGTGATGATTATGCTCAAACTGACGATGTAACCCATGAAAGGTCGGAAGATACCGGACAACTGAGCCATCTTGATATTTTGCTTCACATAATCAAGAGATGCTTCATCAACCTTCTTCAGTTCTTCGTCTTCCTGCCCGAACGCCTTGACTACGCGGATGCCGGATATGCTTTCCTGGACTCTGCCGGATAGCGCGGAAAACGCTTCCTGGACTTTGGCAAACATCCGGTGCATCTTTTTGCCAAAATAGGCGATCGTAAAGGACAAGATCGGCAGCGGGATCACCGCCAGCAGCGTCAACCGCCAATTGATCGTAAACATAAAGGCAAAGGTGGCGATCGTCATCAGGATGATGTCCGAGACGATGATAAAACCGATCCCAAATAGCATCCGCACCGAATTCAGATCGTTCGTGGCATGCGCCATTAAATCGCCGATCTTGCTGCGGTTAAAGTAATTCTGGGACAAGGTCAGCAGATGCGTATAAAAATCCTCGCGCAAATGTTTCTCGATCCGAAAGGCATTGCCGATGATCAAAATACGCCAGAAATAGCGCAGGATCATGATGCTGATCGCCAAACCCAAGAGGATCAAGCCCACCCACATCAGTCCGCGATGATCAATCGTCCTCGCCTGAAGATGGTCGATCGTGTATTGTATCACCTTCGGGATCGCCAGTTGAACCACGTCCACCAGGATCAGGGTGACTATACCAATGATTATCCGATAAATGCTTTTCTTCAAATATGGTATAACACTGTCAAATGTCCGCATCTTTTTCGCTTGTCGTCCTTTACCTTTCAGTCCGATGATTCGCCAAGCCAAGCCATAAGCCCTTGCCCGGATCATCATTGTTGATCGCTTCAATTCGGCAAGCCCGTTTTTGTAAAGAAAAATTATCTCTTCCTTACTTGATAACCTTAGTATAACCTTAGTATAACCTTACGACCGTAAGGTTATACTAAGGTTATGAAGCAAGGAAGAAGCAGGATAGCGGATCGGGCTGTTTCTGGGTGGAGACGGCTATCGGATCACGAATCACAGATGCACCTCCGCTCAGACCGGCGCGCGAACCAGCATGGTGACTTGTGCGTAATCAGTTCAGATCGATGGATTTACGTGTTTCTTGCGGCAAAGTGTCTTGAATCTCCCCATTGCCGGTAACCGATGGTTTCGCCGATGGCAGAGATGCGTTTTTCGAGGCAATTGCGGCAGAGTGAGGCGTTTTCGTCAAGACAAGGCTTGCCATCATAAAGTTGATATGCGCTACGGTATTTGACGTCGGTGATATTGGGCATGATGATATTGGCACCGGCCAGCAGTCCCATTTCGCGTCCGGTGGGATTAAGTGCCTGCAGGGCGGTCGTTGATGCGATATTGATATCGGGCATGAAGATCCGGCAGACGGCGATCATTTTGAGTGCCAACTCGAGGGCGGCGTCCACATCGAAATCCGGGATGGCATTGGCAAAAGGGGTTTCTTGGTGCGGAATGTAAGGTCCCATGCCGATCATGTCCACATCCTGGTCGATAAAGAAAAGGACGTCATCGGCCAGATGGCTGAGATCCTGATGAGGCAAGCCGATCATAACACCGGTGCCGGTCTGGTAACCGATCTCTTTGAGCGTGCTGAGACAGTCCAAACGGGCTTGAAAGTCATGGTCGGCGGGGTGGAGTTTGCGGTAAAGATCGAAATTGGAGGTCTCAATGCGCAGGAGATACCGATGTGCGCCCGCCTCAAACCATCGGTCATAGGTCTGACGGGTCTGTTCTCCCAGTGAAAGCGTGAAGCCGAGTTCACCGCCGCTGCGTTGCCTTACTTCATTCAGGATACCGGTGATAAATTCGGTGAAGGTATCGTCCTGTCTTTCGCCGGATTGGAGGACGACCGAGCCATAGCCCTGCTCATAAGCCCAGAGGCAGGCATCGATGATCTCATCGCGTTGCATCAGATAGCGTTGGACATTGGTGTTGTCCCTCCGGATCCCACAATAATAGCAGTTTTTTACGCAGATATTGCTGACCTCGACGATACCGCGGAAATGGACGACCCTGCCGATTTTGGCGGTTTTGATCTCGTATGCACGGCGGTGTAACGCTTCGATCCCTTCTTTGGCGGTCAGGGAGAGCAGGCGGATGATCTCGCTTTTTTCCGGTCTGATCATCGGCTCACCACTTCCAGGGAAGGAGATAGTCCTTGATCTCTTCGTTGTAGTAGCGGTCGGTCATGGTGGCGATAAAGTCACGCACCTGCTCGGCAGGTTGGAAGCGATCGCGGTAGGAGGAGTGTTTGTGATTGAGGAAGTGCTTGAAGACCTTGGATTCGGTATGGTTGGCCTTGATGTCCTCAAGGTATTTTTCAAAGAGGATCCCCATCGTGCGGTAAATAATGGCATTGGATTGTTTGACGTTCTCATCGGTGTAGATGCGGCGGTAATTGAATTTCTTGAGTTCCAGCAGGTAATGTGAGGTTTCCTCGTCAAAGGCGATCCAGTCCTGATCAAAACTATTGATGATCACGCTTTTGACCAGTTTGTCAATGATCTGGTTATTGTGGCTGCCGAGATAATCGGTCACCCCACTGGGCAGTTCCTCGCGGGCAAGGATGTTGTAGCGGATGGCGTCCTCGATGTCTTGTCCGATGTATGCGATGGTATCCGTGATGCGGACAACGCAGCCCTCAAGCGTGGCAGGCATCCAGGATACGCTTTCGCCGGCTTTTTTGCGAGTGATATAGTCCTGGATATCAGCTTCGGTCTTGGCGTTGTCAGGTTCCAGAATTGTATTGTGCACTTCGCCGTCATGAGAGATGATGCCGTCACGGACTTGGAAAGTGAGATTCAGTCCCCTGCCCTTGCGGGAGATGTAGTCCACGATGTGTAAACTCTCGATATTGTGATGAAACATGCCAATACCGTGATCCCGGCAACATTTGCTGAGGGCGTTTTCGCCGTCGTGACCAAATGGTGCATGCCCCAGATCATGTCCCAAGGCAATGGCTTCGATAAGTTCTGTATTGAGTCCGAGGTGTTTGCCGATGGTGCGGGAGATCTGGGATACATATGCAATGTGGAGATTGCGGTTGGTCATTTCTTCATCAATGAGATTGGTGAAGGAAAAGACCTGCGTCTTGCCATGATAACGGCGGTAAGCTCCACTGTATAGAATGCGGTCTCGGTCAACACCAAAATGGGAGCGGAGATCGTCTGTATCGTCCGGTGTGAGCCGCCAGGCACATGAATCGGCACAGGCTCGCGGCGATAATCTGTTCTGGTATGTACTGCGGATCTGGCGCAGGACGTCTTCTTTATTCTCTTTCATAAATCACCTTCTATTAAGATTCTATCTGAAATAGTATGCGATTAGCACTGCCGGGCAAACGCAATCGTCCCCGCTAATAAAAAACCTTCAAAACACACCGCTACGGCACATCCTGAAGGTATAAGCAAAAGACGAAAGCAGTTAATTCACTTTCTTGATTTTATCCGCTTTGAGGCAGGAACTGCAGACCTTGTATTTTTTGATAACGCCCTTATACTCGGCGCGCATTTCGTGCAGATTGGGGAAAAACCGACGCTTGGCGGCGTTCATTGCGTGGCTTCGGTGATTACCGAACTGCGCTCCTTTTCCACATATATCACATATTCTTGACATTTTGAACCGTCCCTGATCTTGATTTCGCGCCACGAAAATGGCAACGGGTAATTTGGCAAGAAATTTTGCGTGATCAATGATTAAACTGGGGGATCCGGATATCAAAACGAGCGCCCCTTGGTGCATTCGGCAGATACTCCAAGCGCCCGCGGTGTTCATTAACGATCTTTCTGCAGATCGCCAGTCCCAATCCGGTGCCGTGTGCCTTACCATCAGTCACGAATGGTTCAAATAGGCGGTCTGTGATATGATCCGGTATCCCTGGCCCATCATCCACCACGCTGATCTGTAACCATCCGGCTTGGAGCGTGGCATTGATTTGAATCAAGCCCTCATCGGTAATTGCTTCGGAGGCATTCTTTAGGAGGTTGAGTATCACGCGGCGGATCTTGTTTTCGTCAAAGTGCACTGATTCCCGCACTTGATTGTTGATCTTAAGTACAATGTTTCTGCCTTTGAGGGTGTGGCCATAGGTCTCCTTGATCTCCTGCAGCAAGTGTTCCACATCCACTTTTTGAACGATCGGCGGCGATTCCTGCCCTTTGGCAAAATCAAGGATCTCGCGCACCATCTGATCGATCATCTTGGTCTGTTTGATGATACTTTCGGTAAATTCTCTGCTGTTTGGAAAGAGGTTTTCCAGTATCTGTGCGGTCAGAACGATCACGGTAAGCGGCGTCTTGATATCGTGGATGATCTTGCTGGCAGCCATCCCGATCGCCATCAGCCGATTTTTGCTGATCATCTCGTTCATCAGTCCGATGAATTTGGTATTGGTATCTCTCAGCCGGTAGGACATTGTGCGGATCAGATTGAACATTACGATCGGATTGGCAAATACCAGATCAGTAAATGATTCTCTGTCGATCACGAGCAATTCGACATCTTCCAGCGCTAAGGCATTGGCTGAACGCGGTTGATCGTCAATTATGGACATTTCACCAAAGAAATCGCCCGGTTCAAGAATGGATAGTCGGGCATAAGGTGTTTCGCTGCTATCCAGGACTTTACTGATTTCGATCTTGCCACGGCAGATGAGAAACAGATTATCCCCGCGAGTATGTTCGGCAATGATCGATTCTCCTCGTGGAATGCGGATGCGGTGAAGGTCACGAGTAAAAGCATCAACCACTTCTTCGGTCAAACCCTCAAAGAAATTGATCCGGCGAGTTACATCGTCCATTATTAATCTCCTCGCTGTTATTATCGTTGGTAAATGGCATAACGGGACCACCGGATCACCCCTACCGGTCACAGCTTTCGTGTCAATAAAAAAAACAGATCCCACTTCAGCGCCCGTTATAGCATCAGGTTGGACAAAACACCAGTATGGTGCGCCAATACTGTTGCCGGAGTGATCGTTAGCCCGTCCGCGACATCAATGTTAAACATAATTAACTCAAAGCACATAAAATCATAACAAATCAACCGTATTATCAAGCAGAAAATCTTTTACGTGATAAGGAGTATCTTATGACATCCGGAAAATGGATATTGGCTATGATAGTGACCCTGATGGTCGCTTTTCCCGTTTCTAACACGGCCCAAGAGACACGAGTGGGCGGTGAATTGTGGAATCGCTGGACTTATGAGACCGGCAAGTCCACGGCTGACAGTTCAAATGTCCTAAGGAAGAATTACTTTGCTCTCGAACGCGGCTATCTGGATATCCGCACAAAGTTTAGCGAGAGCACGTCCACGCGTTTCACGGTTGATATGTTTTCCACCGATATGGCTGGATTCTCGGATGGAGCTGGTCTCAAACTCAAGTATGGCTTTGTGGATTTCAACGACATCACTCCGATTCCCGATCTGACTATCACCGCTGGTCTGCAGAAGGTCTTTTTTGGCACGATCTATGACTGGAACTACACTCTAATCGGAAAATCCCCGGTAGGTGAATACAAGATATCCAGTTCTGCGGATTTTGGTCTCACTGCCAATGGCTTCCTGCCCGATGGTTGGGGCGAGTATGCCTTTGGTATCTACAACGGCGAAGGCTACAAGGTATTCGGAAGGAATCTGAAAGACAATACCGATTTTGCCTATCTGGCAAATCTCCGGTTGACCCCGATCGCCGGAATCACCGTCGGTGGCTCCTATATGCATAACACGGTAGAACGAGAAAAGAAACTGACAGACAACAGCATCAACGACAAGTACCAGCAACAGAACCTGATGGCTGGGGTAGCCCGTTTTGCTTTCGGACCGTTGGATCTCTGGGCAGAATTCCTTTCCAAGGACGTCAAGCATCATGCCAATCATTTCAGCAAGGATTACACTGCCACCGGTTTGATGATCATGCCCATCGTGTCCTTATACAAACTGACCGGCACCGATATCCAGGTCATCGGCAGATATGACCGTTGGGATCAGACCGACAACGCTGCGGACAAATACCTTAGAACCGATATAATCGGGGGTGTGAATTATACCTTTGTACATGATGCCAGCGCTAATCCGCGAATGCAACTCCAACTCAACCTCACCAACCGCACCTATGATGAAGACAAATCAGCAGCCAGCTATGCCAACCAGATGAAAGACATCAATCAAGTAATGCTGCAACTCAAATACCGCTTTTCAGCGACCATAAAATAAATCGGAGAATAACCATGAAAAAGATTACCTTGATCTGCCTGATCACCGCCCTTTTTGCCGTTGCTCTGACGGCTCAGAGAAACCAATTGACCATAGCTGGCTCGACCACCGTTCTTCCGGTCGCCCAAGCCGGCGCTGAGGCATACATGGACAAATACCCGACCGTCAATGTTTCCGTCCGCGGCGGCGGATCGGGAGTGGGCATCGCTGCTTTGCAGAATGGAACCGTCCAAATCGCCATGTCCTCACGCCCGATGAAGTCCAAAGAAATATCCGCCTGCAAATCCAAGGGCATCAATCCCACCGCCTACGTTATTGCCAACGACGGCATCGCCTTCATCACCCACAAATCAAATAGATTGAAAAATATCTCCCTGGCACAGGTGCGCGACATCTACACCGGCAAGATCACCAATTGGAACCAACTCGGCGGGACCAATCTGCCGATCGTGATCATCTCCCGGGACGTTGCCTCCGGAACGTTTGAAGTGTTCAACGACAAAGTTCTCAAAGGCGCTAAGGTTAGCGGTTCAGCCCAAATGCTGGCATCCAACAATGCCATCGTGACCACCGTGACCACCACTCCCGGAGCCATCGGATACGTTGGGCTCGGATATGTCAGTGACGCCATCAACATCGTTCCCGTCGATAACATCAGACCCACCGAGGCAACTATCAAGAATGGCAGTTACCCGGTATCACGCAAACTCTATATGTACACCAATGGCAAGGCCACCGGCGAAAGCGCCCGCTTTCTGAGCTTTATGCAAGGAGCCGAAGGACAGTCAATCGTCAAAAATCAGGGTTTCATCACCCTCGACTAAATTATGGAGAGTCGGTTTGACATCACAGGGGAGCACGTTGCTCCCCTTTTTGTTAGTTCACCCCATTTTCCGGTCTGAAACATGCCATTTTGATGATGCCACTGGATAAACAATAAAGACCGTTGAATAATTCAGATAGTTGACTTACCACTATCCTCCTTGCTTGATAACCTTAGTATAACCTTAGTATAACCTTACGACCGTAAGGTTATACTAAGGTTATGAAGCAGGGAGCACTCAGGAGAGAGCACTATTCCGCTTGAATCAAAACCTTCTTGAGACTGTTAGATAACTCAGAGTGGTTAACGCAACGAGCATCCAGACTATCTGACAGGCATAATCCTTAGAAGACCGTTGAATAATCGGCAACACCGGATTAATCCGGTTGTTGCACCGGATTTATTCGGCACCCAGCACGTTTGCCCAGATGTCATAAACAATTGTCATACAAGCATATAG
>CAYZZE010000051.1:0-16660 GCA_964482845.1 uncultured Candidatus Cloacimonadota bacterium | reverse complement strand
TCGTAAGGTTATACTAAGGTTATACTAAGGTTATCAAGCAAGGAGGATAGTTTAAGTCGGCTCTCCGAATTATTCAACGGTCTTATGATGATCGTGATGATTATCGACAGGGCGCTGTGGAAAGCGCACCTACTTAATGATGATAGTAATTTTCTCATTCAGCGGATAATCATATTGACTAAAAAACCACTTCAGAGATAAAGGGAAAAAGTAAAATATCAACGTGGAGGAAACCATGAGAAAGACCGTGGTCGTATGTGCCAAACGCACTCCCATCGGTGTTTTCGGCGGTGTGTTCAAGGACATCTCCGCCGTCAGATTGGGCGTGATCGTGACCCAGGCAATACTTGCCGAAAGCGGGATCTCGCCCAGAATCATCGATGAAGTGATCATCGGAAACGTATGTGGTGCCGGGATGGGACAGAATATCTCGCGTCAGGTCGCTGTTCATTCCGGTATTCCGGTCTCTGTCCCCGCTTGGACGGTCAATCACGTATGTGGCTCGGGGATGCAGTCGGTTGCTTTGGCCGCTCTCAAGATCGCGACCGGCGAAGCGGATGTGATCCTTGCCGGCGGCACGGAAAACATGAGCCAGATCCCCTATGTCCTGCCTGATGCCCGCTGGGGCGGTAGGATGGGCGACAAGACGATGCAGGACTTGATGATCCGTGACGGTTTGAGCGACATCTTCAATGACTATCACATGGGCGTCACGGCTGAGAACCTGGCCACTCATTATGATATCTCCCGTCTGGAACAGGACACCTATGCCACTTTGAGCCAGAACCGCACCGAAGCGGCGATGGACAGCGGCAGGTTTGAGGAGGAGACCGTGCCGGTCTCCATTCCACAGAAAAAGGGCGATCCGCTCATCGTCAAATCCGATGAAATGCCCCGTAAAGGCGTCACCGCCGAATCCCTTGCCAAGTTGCGCCCCGCCTTCAAATCCGACGGAACGGTCACCGCTGCCAATAGTTCAGGTATCAACGATGGCGCGGCGCTGTTACTGTTGATGAGCGAGGACAAGGTAGTGGAACTGGGTTTGAAACCGCTGGCTTGGTTCGTGGATGGAGCCAGTGTGGGAGTAGATCCCTCAATCATGGGCATTGGTCCGGTCTATGCCATCCAGAAGGTGCTTGCCAAGAGTGCTTGGAAACTGGCGGATATCGAACTGGCGGAATTGAATGAAGCGTTTGCCGCTCAGTCGCTTGCCGTCTTGAAAGGTCTGGAAACAGAGGGGATCGGTTCTCTGGATCCTTCCATCGTTAACGTTAATGGCGGCGCCATTGCTTTGGGACATCCCATCGGTGCCAGCGGCGCTCGAATCATTGTCACGCTCTTGCATGAGATGAAACGCCGCAAACTCAGCAAGGGTCTGGCATCGCTTTGCATCGGCGGCGGTATGGGAATCGCCACCTTGTGGCATATAAAGGAGAAATGAAATGGCAGATAAGCTCAAGCTTGATAAGAGCTTCGCAATGTTCGCCAACGCCCAGCGGATCGTTCCCGGCGGCGTGGCCGGCATCCGTCGTCCCTACAATTTCGTGCCGGGCGAATACCCTATCTTTTTTGAATCCGGCAAGGGCGGACGCATCATTGATGTGGACGGCAATGAGTACATAGATTACCTCTGCGCCTACGGCCCCATCATCATCGGCTACCGCGAGGAAGAGATCGATAATGCCGTGATCGAACAGATCCGCTCCAAGGGATTCTGCTTCTCGCTCACGCAACCTCCCCAAAACCAATTGATCGAAAAACTCATCGAGGTCATCCCCTCCTGCGAGATGGCAGCGATCGTCAAAACCGGCTCTGATGCCACCACCATCGCCATCCGGGTCGCCCGTGCCTACACTGGAAGAACCAAGATCGCCCGCTGCGGATATCACGGCTGGCACGATTGGTGCGTGGAAGTAAAAGGCGGTATCCCGGAAAAACTCTATGAAGATATCCTGGAATTCCATTACAATGATCTCGACCAACTGGAAGACTTGCTGAAAGCGCATGGCGATGAGATGGCTGGCATCATCATAACACCGGTTGGACACCCGTTGGCAGCCGAAGTGCAGATGCCCAAGCCCGGATATCTGGAGGGCGTGAGACGGCTTGCCGATCAGTTTGGCTGCGTCCTGATCTATGACGAGATCCGCAGCGGTTTTCGTTGTGCCATCGGCGGCGCGCAGGAATATTTTGGCGTTATCCCGGATCTTACGACCATCGGCAAAGCCATGGCAAATGGCTATCCCATCGCTGCCCTCGTGGGGAAACGGGAGATCATGAACGTCCTTGCCGATAAAGTGTTCCTCTCCTCCACCTTCTTCCCCAATAGCGATGCCCAGATCGCCGCCATCAAGGTCATCGAGATCCTGCAACGTGATAGGGTATTGGATGTCGTACTTGATAAAGGCAAACGCTTTGGAGAGAAAGTCGAAGCAGTCGTTGCCCAATCCGGCATCCCCGCCGTTTTTTCTGGTGCGCCGTGGATGCCCTTTGTCACCTTCCCAAAAGATGAGACGGGATTATATAAGAAACTACGTACCGAGTTTTACACCCAGCTCATCCGGCGGGGTGTGTTCCTCCAGCCATATCATCACGGGTATATTTGCTACCGTCATACCGAAGACGACCTTGACTTCACGGTGGATGCCATCCGTGATGTGTTGAATGAACTCCGATCCCTTTGTTAGTGCAAAGGAGATAGGTTAATGGCTAAGTATATCTTTGTGATGGGCGGTGTCCTTTCCTCGCTGGGTAAAGGCATCGCCACCGCCTCGATCGGGCTCTTGCTCAAGCGTATGGGCTACCGGGTCGTCCTCCAGAAGTATGATCCCTATCTCAACGTTGATCCGGGCACGATGAGTCCTTATCAGCATGGCGAAGTATTTGTCACGGACGATGGCGCGGAGACCGACCTTGACCTTGGACATTATGAACGTTTCGTGGATGAAGCGCTCAGCCGTCATTCGAGTTGCTCCGCCGGACAGATCTACGAAAGCGTGATCCGAAAGGAACGAGAAGGCGTCTATCTTGGCAAGACAGTGCAGGTCATCCCCCATGTCACCGATGAGATCAAGTCCAGGATTAAGCGTCTGGATGATGAATATGACATCATCATCACCGAGATTGGCGGTACGGTAGGCGATATCGAGAGTTTGCCCTTTCTGGAATCCATCCGTCAGATGCGGCTGGAGATGGGTATTGACAATTCACTCTTTATCCTGCTGACTTATGTTCCTTATATCAGTTCCGCCGGTGAACTCAAGACCAAGCCGACCCAGCACAGTGCATATAAACTCCGGGAGATCGGTATTCAGCCGGATATCCTGCTCTGCCGTTCGGAGAAACCCTTCGATAATGATATTTACAGTAAAATAGCATTGTTTACCAATGTCACCCGGAGCCGAGTGATCAATGCCATCGACGTTCCTTGCGTCTATGAAGTCCCTCTGGTCTTTCTCAAAGCACTAGTGCATGAATTGATCTGCAACCAGTTTGCTTTGCCCGTTTGGGATATCGATCTGCAGGATTGGAATGCGTTTCTCAAAGCCAAAGATCATGCCGCAGACCAAGTCTGTATCGCCGTGTGTGGCAAATACATCAAACACCAGGATGCCTACAAGAGCATCGAGGAAGCGCTGTTCCACGCCGCAACCAATCTGAATCTCAAACTGCAGATCAAATGGATTGATACGGAAAGGGATTATATTAACCTGGATATGGAGTTGGAAGGCGTGGACGGGATCCTTATCCCCGGAGGTTTTGGCGTTCGTGGCATCGAAGGCAAGATCGCCATTACCCAATATGCACGGGTAAAGCGGATACCTTTCTTTGGTATCTGCCTCGGTATGCATGTGGCAGTGATCGAATTCGCTCGTCACGTTTGTGGTCTGCAGGACGCTCACAGCAGTGAATTTGACCAGGATACGCCCCATCCCGTCATTGACCTGATGCGGGATCAGAAATATATCAAATTGATGGGCGGAACCATGCGCCTGGGCAGGTATCCCTCCAAAATCAAACAAAATACTCTTGCCTGGGGAATCTATAACAAGGAGATGGTCGAGGAACGCCATCGCCACCGCTATGAACTGAATAACAGTTATCGCGACAGATTGGTGGCGCAGGGAATGATCCTTTCCGGTTCATCGCCTGACGGTATCCTGATCGAGATAATCGAATTGCCTGATCATCCCTTCTTTTTTGCCGTGCAGTTTCATCCCGAATTCAAATCCCGTCCTAATCATCCACATCCCATTTTCAGTGAGTTTATCCGGATGGCGGCAAAGCAGGACTGATGAAAAAGCCCCCAAACCGACAATACCTGTTGACCGATTCGGAAGGGTTAATTAACTTGGCGTTGTCAAATAAGTATAAGAGGGATTATGAAAGATTACAAGGTAATCATTGACAAACTGAATCTTATCCAGCACCCGGAGGGGGGCTATTACCGCCGCACCTGGCAATCACTGCTCAAGGCAGATATTTGCGACAATACGGGGAAATTGATCTTCCCTACGCGCTCCATCGGTTCATCAATCCTGTATCTGTTGCCCAGCAATGAGGTCGCCACCTGGCATCGGATCAATTGTGACGAGATGTGGCATTACTATACCGGCAGCCCTATCAGAGTCTATGTTATCTCCAAAATGCGCGGACCGGAATCCTTTATCCTGGGTCCAAATTTTATGGAGGGTGAGTTATTCCAGTTGGTCATCCCCCGCATGACCTGGTTTGCCGCCGAGGTGGTGGAAAAGGATAGTTACACAATCTGCGGCTGCACGCTATATCCATCGTTTACCTACACCGATTTTGAGATCGCGGAACGCAGCAAACTACTGGATGAATACCCCAAGTATGCCGACGTGATCAACCGCATCTATAGTAAATAAGGGGAAATGGTCATGCAGCGAAAGATATTCGTGCTGGATACAAACGTCCTGATCCACAGCCCACAAGCGCTATTTGCCTTTGAGGAACACCGGATCGTGATCCCCATCGTAGTGATCGAAGAGATCGATCAATTTAAGAAAGGCGTGGACGAGAAGAGCCGCAATGCCCGCCAGATCGGACGCTACCTCGATGCCTTGAGGGAGCGGGGCAGTTTGCAGGATGGAGTAGAGACGGATAACGGCGGCATCGTGCAGATCAGTGTCAATAGCGAAGTGACGGACACCGCATCCAAACTGATCTATATGGACAACAACGATAATCTGATCATCGGCACGGCTTTATATTTCAAGGATAAATACCCCGAATCGACCGTGACGCTGGTCTCCAAAGATGCCAATGTCCGTATCAAGGCGGATTGCGTGGGCGTAAGGGCCGAGAACTACGAATCGGACAACGTCCGTTATGACGAGTATTATACCGGTTGGAGCGATGACGAACTGAACCAGGATCAATATGATACCCTCGTCGGGGACAAATACCTGTCCAATACCGGTGATCTCTACTTCCCCAATGAGTTTATCCGGTTTTCACTAATAGGCGGTGCGGATAAGACCATCATCACCCGTTTCAATAAAGAACGAAATGGCTTTGCCCTGCTCGAACACTATCAGGGACAGGAGATCTACAATATCACGTCACGCAATTTTGAACAGGATATGGCATTGGACTTACTCCTGGACGACGAGATAAAACTGGTCACGCTCTCCGGCAAGGCAGGCACGGGCAAGACCCTCCTCGCCATTGCTGCCGGGCTTCATAAAGTGATCACCGAAGACCTTTACAAGCGTCTCGTCATTTCCCGACCGATTTCGCCTTTGGGCAAGGATCTTGGCTACCTTCCCGGCTCCAAAACCGAGAAATTCAATCCTTGGATGCAGCCAATTTATGATAATATGGATATCTTGTTGCCTCCTGCGGATAAAAAAGACAGCAGCGACAAGAACCGGAAGAAGACCTCTATCTTTGATCTGATGGATTATGGTTATCTCGAACTTGAACCTTTGACCTACATCCGTGGCAGAAGTTTACCCCGGCAGTTCATCATCATCGATGAAGCTCAAAACCTCACCCCCCATGAGATGAAGACCATCATCACCCGTGCCGGAAAGGGAACGAAGATTGTACTTACCGGCGATCCCTACCAGATCGATACTCCCTATCTCGATTCCGTCAGCAATGGCCTGAGCGTCGCCGTTGAACGGCTCAAGCATGAAGAAATGGTAGGTCACATCACGCTCGATATCGGTGAGAGATCACCCCTCGCCGATCTTGCCGCCAAGTATTTTTGAATATGTCAAACGACCGCAGTTGGGTTGATATCGATCTGGATGCCTTTGCTCACAATCTGGCCGCACTCAAGAAGCACCTTCACCCTCATCAGGAATTCCTCCAGATCGTCAAAGCCGATGCTTATGGCCACGGCGCTTATGAGATCGGCAAATGTGCCTTGCTCAATGGCGCATCCTTTCTCGGCGTGGCAAACCTCGAAGAAGGCAGATTACTCCGGATACAAGGGATCAGCAGCCCCATCCTGATCCTGTCTCCATCCAGCAAGGATGAGATCCCCGGCATCATTGAGAACGACCTCATCCCCACCGTCTCCGATCTCGATTTTGCCCTTGCTTTGGATCAGCAGACCAATAACAAGACCATATCCATCCACCTCGAGATCGATACAGGCATGCACCGCAGCGGATTTGATCAGGACCAGTTTCCCCTGATCTACCCGAAGATCTCCGCCCTGCCCCATCTCAGGATCGAGGGTATCTTCTCCCACTACGCTGCCAGCGAAAGCGACCCCGAGTTCACTGCACTGCAAGCGGCTCGCTTTGAGCAAGTTATCTCATCTCTTGCGCGACCCCCACGCTATATCCACCTCTCCAATAGTTCAGGGATCTTCGCTGCAAATAGCCCGCTTACCAATCTGGTTCGCTTTGGCATTTTATCATACGGGACCTACACCGAGTCATCTCAACCGGAGAAGATAGACCTCCGTCCGGTAATGACCTTTCACTCCCGCATCGCCCAGATCAAACATGTAAAAGCAGGTGAAACGGTGGGTTATAACCTCACCTGGAAAGCCTGCGCCGACACCTCTTATGCCATCGTTCCCATTGGTTATGCCGATGGCTATGACTTTTTGCTATCTAATCGCTCCATTGTCTGCGTCAAAGACCGGTTGTTTCCCGTCATCGGACGCGTCAGCATGGACATGATCTGCATCGATATCGGCGTGAGCAGCGGAATTTGCATCGATGATCAAGTAACCCTGATAGGCAAAGGACATCCTGTATTGCGCGCGGAATATCTCAGCGGACTTTACCATGGATCCGCTTATGAATTGCTCTGCCAGATCGGCAGACGTGCCAAACGCTATTACTATCAAGGCGGCGAACTGACATCCAGCGCGCCCTTGTCCCGTCGTGATTTTGTATCCGCCGACTTTTCGGACAGCAAACTCAACCGCATCATCGAATCCGCCATCTCACACCGGATGCAAAACGACGAGATCGGCGAATTGGTCTATCGCGAGATCCTCCGCTCCTTGTTTTTCCAGAAGGACAATGATATCCATCTCCGGAGAGATTTCGTCCACGAGATCCATTTCTCGCCCAGCGACATCCACCCCAAACTGTGGCGGGCAAAGACGCATCTCAGTTTCCGCAAGATTGTGCAACATCCCTATTTTATCGTTGCCTGTGCGCCTTCTTCCGAGATACTGAACCGCTATTTTGCCCGCCGGGACGTGGAATACCGCTGGCTATTCGATACCAATTTTGACCTCAAACCCGAATTCTTTGAGGTCTCCAGAGTTAGTGTCGGCGAATATGTACTTGCGACAGACACCCGCATCAACCGGGAATGCCTCGAGATCCGCTGTGAACACCCAAAACTCGATCAACTGGTTGGAACCGAAGCACTCTTCTCCATCGAAACCCTGACCTATAGCGACAAATACTCACATCAACTCAGCGTGTTTATCACCGAACTTACACGCGGCATCACCATCCGCTTTCTTTATCCCTCTACCATCCAGAATTGCGAGGCAGTCCCCATCTTTTCCGGACAGAATAAATACCCCCAGGTAATCCGCGGCGACCGATCCATCACGATCTGCACCAAGCCCGATGAATGGGTCTTTCCGATGAGCGGCGTCGTCTTTGCTTATTAAACCATGTTCCCACGCTTGACAACCGGCAGCAGAGAGTTATTTTATCCGTTATTAAATCCTTGTGAGTTGAGGAGGTTCTTATGACCTATGGACCTTTGCTTGTCAAATGCCCCGCCTGTGGAAAATCCCTGATGGATGAACATATCCGCCTGGATAACGCCCCCGCGGTCAAACTCAATTTCAGTCACGACGAACGCAAGGGCGAAGTCTGGCTTTCGTCAATCTATGGCAGCTATGTTTCCCGCTCGTCTTTCGACTTGATCCCCGGCGCCGTGGTCAGTTTGTCGTGTCCCCTATGCCAGGCCGATCTGCCTACTTCTGCCGTATGCAGCGATTGCGACGCCAAAATGGTTGATCTGTATCTGCTGGAGGGCGGCAGAGTCTCGATCTGTTCCCGATATGGCTGTAAAAACCACGCCATCGAATTTGAAAACACCGAAACCGCCATGCACCATTTCTTCAAGGAGACCTGATCAGGCTCATATATCCCGTTTGGGGATCATTGAGTTTCAGTTCTGAAGGCAATTGGCTTGGGGATCATTGAGTTTTAGTTCTAAAGGCAATTGAATAATTCAGAGCGCCTGACTTCACGCTACATATCCGCCATCTGTCAGACAAGATCCTGTGTCCTTATATCGCCATCCCCGGTCGATGCCCTCATTGGGCTCGATCTATACCGGATCCGGTCAGGTGCGATATCGACCGGTAAATTGATCGTCTATCCCATCATCGGCGGTGCCTTCTTTGCCAGGACGCTTATTGTTCCTCCTTGCTTGATAACCTTAGTATAACCTTAGTATAACCTTACGGCCGTAAGGTTATACTAAGGTTATGAAGCAGGGAAGAAGCAGGAAAGATAGGGTAAATGACTGTTATTTGCTCAGATCGGACGATCTTCCGGCCATATTGCCATGTAACGATCACTTAAACTATGGATCAGTCACATCACTCTACCGCTTACCGATCGATCCGGACGCTGATGATCCGGAAGAAACGACTGGCACTGGGGTTGGCGACCAGCCAGGTAGTGGTTGGTTGCGCAATTTCAAAGTCCCAATCGTCGCCATAGGGATTATCGGCAGAGTAGATGTGGTAAAGATCCGCGCCAGGCGCCTCATCCCATTGCAGGATAATTCCTTCCGCAGCAATGGAAATACTAAGGTTAGTCACCGGCGAGGGAAGGATCGCAGGGGCGGGAGGAGTGAAAGTAAAGGTCAGCCCGTCGTTGGGGCGTGTGCCTGATCTGAATCTGATAGTTGCTGCGGCATTTGATCCGGCATCCGTATTTTGCCAGGCGTTGCTGGAGCCGGAACTACTTGAACGGGTGTGAAAATTGGCCGCTGTGCTTGCCGGAGCCCCGCGTAAACCGACCTGCACCGTTTTTTCGGCACCTTGATACGTGTATGAACCATACACGATGCGGATCTGATTGGTGGTTTCGTGGAGTCGGATCTGGAAATTAAAGTTCTGCCCTGTCCCAGCGAACATCCGGTAGTTCTTCCACTGGATCACACATATCCGGTATGGAGCTTCTCCGATGGTCCGGAGGCGTAAGGAAGCCCCTGTCTGGGCTTGCAGGTTCTGAGCAAATCCAGCGATCCTGGCGATCAGGTTTCCGGTATCAATGGAGGGCACCGATGACAAAGGATGGGAATAATCGGTCGAGGTCATATTCACAGCCGGATTCAAAGCGGAACGTCCCAGCGCGATCCAGCCATTTGCACTGATGCCCAGGCGGTCATACGTAATTCCGGAAAATACGAAATCAAAGCCGATGGGAATACCACCTCCGGTCGTTGAAATCCCTCCCAGAGGACTGGATACACTGACGAATCTTTGTTCGTCGGTCGTGCTATTTCCAAATACCGTCCCGCCACTGACCTGTTGGTATGTACCGGTCTGCGCAGAAAAAGTGTATTCACTTAAGTGAACAGTGGCAGCCGCGGGAAAGATGCAAAGTAATAGAAATAAAGTCATTACGGATACGAAAACCACCCTCGAACCCGGACTGCAGCACGCCCGGATGGATTTGCGGATCATGCGCTCTGATGTACTAAAACCAATCATAAACCACCTACTCAATCAGATATTGACAACGGTCAAGCCATTTGTTTATACTTATGTAATTGTCAAGCATAAAATTGGCAAGCCATCAGCGGATGCGTCTATTCGCGTTCGATGCAGTCCTCCGAAACGGAATTGCAACGTTGATGAATCCTGCCTATATCACATCCTGGCGTAAAATCCTGCGATCGCTCAAAAAAAACCTTTACAGGATATGGCAGTTATAATAAGGTGCCACCCTGATTAATATTAGTAGCCAAGAAGGAATGGATATGAAGAGAATGTACCTTCTGATCATAATGCTGGTCGGCTTATGTCTCCTGTCGGCGCGCATCGATCTGAATAGTGCCGGCTTGGATGAACTGAGGAAATTGCCGATCACCGAACAGCAAGCCCGGGATATTTATGAGTATCGGATCTACGTCTCCTTTTTCAGGAATATCTTTGAATTGAGGCAGATCCCGTCGATCGATCATGATACCCTTTTACGGCTGCGGCCATTGGTTGTGGTATCGCTGTTTCGTGAAACCGACGAAGTCTCACAAAGACGGGATGAGATCCGCGACTTATTGGAACGTCTGGACAGCAATGAAGGCGCCAGCGAAGGCATGTCCGATGTCTGGGAGGATTTTTTGATGACTCCTCAAAACATCAATCGCATGCATTTTGACGATCTGATCAGTTTGCCAAATGTTTCTCCGATCGATGCCGTGGCAGTTCTCAGCCGAGTGGCGCGCGGCGATACTTTGACCGATATGCGCAGTTTACGCGGAACGCCCGGAATCTCATATTACGGCTATTCCAATCTGCGAAACTATGTTTATTACAAGGAACCACCGGTTCGCAACCGGCTATTTGTGGATGCGAAGATCCAGTATGTCACCCGCTATTTTGAAGAAAGCGCTCAGGACATGTATCTGGAGCCGTTTTTACGCAATACTTATCAGACCTCGCAGGTCAAACCCCACCGTAAAGATCTGGCTTATTGGGGCTACTTCAATCTGGAGGAGATCGATCCGAGTATCTATTACAAATTGCGGATGCGGTATGGCAACAACTTCAAAGCGGGCATCATGCACCAAATGGGACAGGGCGAGACCGGTATCCAGGATAAAAGTTCCAGTGAATTGATGGAGGATTCCAAGTATTACGCCGGCTATGAATATACGGAACTCTTCAATACCTCCAGAACTTCTGTGCCAGACTTCCTCGATAATACGCAATTGAAACTCTACCTGGGTCATTACCGTGCCACCTTCGGCGAAGGACTGGTGATGGAAAATACTGATTTTTATAGCCCACGCAAAACCGGATATGGCTTTAGTAAACGCATTCTGGGGATCACCCCTGACCTGTCACGAACGCAGCAATACTCTCTGAGAGGTACAGCGCTGGAACTGAAGAACCCGTGGTTTGGTGCCGCTTTATTTTTCTCCCGGGACAAGAAGGACGCCATCGCTTATATCGATGCCAATGGCAATCCGGTTCAGGTCAACGGCAAGAACAAAGTGCTGTCTTACGTGACGCCGACCATCCGCTTTGACAACGATACCCTGCGTGAAGCGGAAGCATACTTCAATACCGAACTGGCAGCCGGAGTGCCCTATGCCATCCCTTATATCAATCTGGCGCCCCGCAAAGATATCGTTGATGAGAAACTCTGGGGTACGCATCTTCAATTCTCGCCCATCATCGGAACCAAACTCGGTTTTACCACCTATACCGCACTTTATGACGATGCACACTTTGTAATGCCGGATTGGAGCACCCTGCGAACGCATATCATCCGTGATTCCTATTACTACCCCAAGTTTAAAATGATCGATACCGAGATCTCAAGTTTGTATAGCACCCTGACCGACCGTTATGAAAGAGATTACCGCCGGGTGACCGGATTTGACGGACATACGGTCATCGGCAACGTATCCGTTCAAGGCGAATATGCGGAACTGACGGTCGATGGCAAGGACTTTGCCTTGGGCGACGATCCCAAGGCATATCTGGTAAGCGCTTACACCCAATTTGAGAATCTCTATTTCCTGGCGCTCTACCGGCATTATGATCTGGAATTTGACAATCCCTACAGCAATGCCTTTGCGGAAAATGAGCGATTCAATGACTCGATCATTGAGAAAAACGTCTATACCCTCACCAATCCGCTCATGGCAGATATCTACAATAATACCTCGCAGGCGCAACCGGAAAAAGGGATCTACTTTGAGACCAGATACCGCTTTAATAACTACTTTACCGTGGGCCGCAGTTATCTGGATATCTGGGAAAGAATGAGCGATAATCGCCGCAGCGCCAGATTCCAGAGTGAACTGGAATTCAGACCCCTCTTCCAATTGGCTTTGCGCCTGCGCTACAAGAATCAGGTAAACCGCTATGACGACTATGCTGACCGCGGCGTATCCAAGACCAATGAATACACCCTCTCCACGCGGACTTTCCTCTCCAACCGCAATTTCCTGGAGTTTGAATACCGTTACAATACGGTTTACGGACCACCTTATACTTCCCTTACAAATCCCGCGCAACCGGGAAATAACTCCCATGCCGCGGCCATGACCTTGATGAATGGCGACTTCATCTGCGTCAACTACACGCATATCATCGGACCTACGCTCAAACTGCAGGGCTCATTCGTCTATTGGCATGGCAACAATATCTCACACTGGGACTGGGAAGATATGGAGATCGACTTTATGGGCGAAAAAGGGCTCAAGAGTTGGATCTCGCTGCAAAGCCGCATCTCGCAGAATATGTATATGTCCATCAAATACCGTAATAAAACATACCAGACCAAAGAACTGTTTATCCGTAGATACAACCAACCGATCACCACTAATAACTATTTCGAACGGGTGGAACGCAGTGAGAATACGATCCGCCTGTCTCTTGACTACCGCTTCTAAGGAATGGAGGAAGAATGAACAAATCAATCAAAACAATCAGCATAGCGATAATCATCAGCATCCTGTGGACGCTGCTTTCCGCCTGGTCGATCAGTGATCACCAATTTGGCAATAGATTCGTAAACTTCGACGCCCGCTCCTTTGCCATGGGCAATGCTAATGTCTATAACACCGTTAGCCCCTTTGCCATCACGACCAATCCGGCAAATCTTACGCTCTTGGGTGCCCGCTATGGAGCGCAGTTTGGACTCAATCTGACCCGGAACGAAGACAATCGCTCGATCCCGCTCTATAATTCATTTGACGCGTATGTCTATGATGCCACCTACAATTCCGGTATCTTCGTCTATGACGATTACAGCGGTATCGCCTTCGCCAAGATGAACGTTCTCGATTATTTGATGGGATTGAGCGTCTTTCGTCAGCCCATAATCAACTATGACGGCGATTATTATGAAGAAGTCCGTAACAACCGTAATCAAGATAATGACAACTACCCGGAAGTGATCGCCAAAAACCAGATCAAAAACGAAGGCGTCCTCTACCAAAGCGGGATCGCCTACTCCTTGGGCTATTCCCTCTCCCAACATACAAACCTGCATGTGGGGTTTAGTTATGCCATGCTTAACGGCAAGGCAAACCGCCAGGTAAGGATCAATTGGACGGATTGGGCTGTTGCCCGAATGGCGTCTGCCGCTCCGGCCACCACCCTCCCTGATTCGTTGTTTGAAGTGCAGACCGAACTCAAAGGAGGCCGCCTTCAACTGGGCTCAAACGTTACACTCAACCATCGGCTGGGCATGGGTCTCAGTTATTCTCCCAAGTCCACTCTCGACCGCTCTGGCACTCAACAGATCGTGCATGGCGCCAATACTGCCGATGCTGACATCGATGACAAATACATCCTACCCTCCGAACTGAGAGTAGGATTTTGCTACACTCCCCGCAATGTGATGCGGACTACCTTTAATCTCGATCTGGAACGCATTTCCTGGTCGGATGTCGATCCTGCCTATGATGACATGTATAATTTCTATGCCGGGGTCGAGCATCACGTGGAGAATCGTCTGCCCCTGCGCTTTGGCTTCCAGTCCCAAAATACCTATCATTCATATATGGAGAACCATGTCGTGGATGGCGTCCCGACCGATGTCATATTTGCCCGCAAGATCGTGACCCCGATGTTTACCATCGGCAGTGGATCGCAATTGATGAATAATCTGAAATGGGACATCGGATTGGGCTATGCCTGGCGCACCTATGAGGCACTGGACATGTTCCGTGACCGTTATTACAACTACTCTCAATTGTGGGTAAATCCTCAATACATAAATTTAAGAGACCGCGGCTGGGACAACCCGGACAAGGTAAGAGAAAACTTCGTCACCCTTTCAACCGGACTGACTTTGACCTGGTAACAATATGAATACTTACATCAGAATAACCCTGACCATCCTGGCATTTGTCTGGATCGGTCTCGCTTCAGCGAATGACCTCCGCCTTGATATCATCTTTTCCAATGATGTTCATGGCGGGATCGACCGCACCAAAGCAACTTTCATCAATCCAAATTTCCCACCCCAACTGGGAGGCGGAGGATCCGCAGCCACTCTGATCGAACATGTCAGATCATTGTCAAACGACCAGAGGGCTTCGCTACTTCTGGATGCTGGTGATTTTTTCCAGGGACATCCTGTCGGAACAGTCACCAAAGGCGTGGCAGTGATTGAATATATGAATGCCATCGGATATGATGCACTGACCGTCGGCAATCATGAATTTGACATCCCCGAAGATGAACTGATCGAGACGCTGAGCTTGGCAAAATTCCCCATCCTCGGCGCTAATGTAGTCCGCCGGGACACGGGAATACTACCTGATTACCTGGTACCATATATCATCCTGGAGCGTATGGGATTGCGTATCGCCATCATCGGCTTCTGCACCACAGATACCGAGAAGATGAGTTTCCCGGAGTACATTAAGAACCTAAAATTCCTCGACGAGAAAGAGACCATGATCAAATACGTCGATATCGTCCGCAACCAGGAAAAAGCCGATATCGTCATCGTTCTTAGCCATGCCGGCCTTCCCTATGATCCCGCTGCGGTTTATCAAAGCCGATATGACAGGATGGGCAACCGGATCCACGAACAACGCTTTGCCGCATGGGGTTGGGATGCCCAGGAAATAGCACGCGAGGTGGAAGGCATCGATCTTCTCATCGGTGGCCATATGCACCGCGGTTTTGGCGAACCATGGGTAGATCCCGTAACGCATACCATGGTGATCCAGGGATATGCCTACGGCTCCAATCTTGGTTGGCTTACCTTGACGATCGATCCCAAGACCAAGACCATTACCGGTTATGAAAAACCAGCCCTCCGCGAAGGACTGCTGGTCACCCTGTTTGAAGACCAGTTCATCCCCCATGAGGTGATCGGAACCACCATCGCCAAGCAGGTTGCCATCGCCGAAGCCGGAATGGACGAGATCATTGGCCATGCAGCCATCCATCTGTCACGGGTCAATATTGATGCCCAGAGTTTGATGGGCAATACAGTGGTGGATGCCATGCGCGCGGAGACCGGAGCGGACTTTGCCTTTATCAATCTGGGGGGTATCCGCGCCGAGATCAAAGCAGGTCCCGTTACCTATCGTGATGTCTTTGCGGTTATGCCCTTTGACAACATCGTGATCAGTTTCAAATGCAGCGGTGAATTCCTCCGTCGCATCATCGAGACGCGCGTGGCCGACGCGCGTGCCGGCCTTATCGTCTCTGGGGTAAACGTCATTTACACTAAAAGGCGCAAGAATTTTGAACGCATTACTTCCCTTTATATCGGCGGAAAGCAGTGGGATCCGAACAAGATCTACACCGTGACCACAACCGATTTCCTGATGCAGGGCAATGCCGGTCTCACACTGTTGATGAACGTGCCCGAAGAGGATATCATCTACCATCAGGTCAATCTGCGTGATGCCATCGTCAATTATTTTAAACGTAATAGCCCCATCCGCACCCGGATGGATGACCGGTGGAAAAGAGATGACAATTCCCAACCCAAACCTATGATGCTGCAAAGCGTAAACTAATTATCACCAATAAATTAAGCCACTTCCTGGTGTTCCGTGAGGTGGCTTTTATCATGCTTGTGGTTCGCAGTTATTTCTCTCCCTATGATTTACCCCGGTTTCAAGTCGAGATGCTCTCGAGATGTATCCGCGTACTCGGGAGCATCTCGGGAGAGATATAACTCAAAAGTGACCGGAAAGATCAAGAGAAAAGCAGGTTAGCGATTGGCAAAGAGCGTTGCACATACTGGAGTCACCAATTTCGAGAACGTGAAAAACATTATCGTCTCTCTTCCAGCGCAGCCAGTATTAACTAAGGAAAGACCGTTGAATAATCAGCAACACCGGATTTATCCGGTTGTTGTACCGGATTTATCCGGCACCCAGCACGTTTGCCCAGATGTCATAAACAAATGTCATACAAGCATATAGATTTTACCGTGCACCGACTGAAGCCGGTGCAACGACCGGCTGAAGCCGG
>CAYZZE010000050.1:0-17101 GCA_964482845.1 uncultured Candidatus Cloacimonadota bacterium | reverse complement strand
AAGCGCAATACACCGTCTCCGGTGCGATCCAGACAGAGATTGAACTGCTGATTAGGAATGATTGTACCCATCGTTATGGCAGAAATTGCAAATAAACCGCGAAAGACAAAAAAAAGTGATGGCAGCCTCCACATTTAAACTATATTTTAAACATGGTCGTTATCTCTTGAGACAAGTATGTGTTTTTCAGAAAGACAAGGAGGTTGAGATTATGAGAAAAATGTTCTTATTTCTGCAGGGGCTGCTCTTATGAGGAACAGCGTATTCAATTCCGGGGTCCATTTTTCAGGACAAGATTGAACCAACTGAAGATCAAAAAGCTGAGTTCTTTAGAAAAGCCAGTGAAGATCCCGAGTTGTACTCTTTCAATCCGATGCATGTGGGGAATATCTGGTGGTATGATACGTATTGGTTCGTTCCAGGTACGCCTGACACTCCTCGATTTATTGGCAGAGAGATTATCGGTAGTATGTATGTTGAGGGTAATAAGTTTTACAAATGGTTTAGAGGTCTTGGAAGTCCTCCGGGCTTTTAGGCGAGAAACATCGATGACATTACAATCCTTTGGGATCACCATGGGTGGTCTGGGTATGACGATCTAGATGATGATCCTGATACGGATTTCTTAGTCCACCAAAATTTATAATGGTCTGAAGATAATTTCAATGGGATTGAAAGGAGCATAGAATGAATAGGAGACTTGTTTTTGTTACGTTCTTCGTGTTAATCGGTTTGTCATTTGTTTTGGGTAGCTGTGCCTCAACAGCAGTTAGTTTTTCTGTTTCGGTCAACTCGCTTTCATCAGCTTCAGTGCCCGTGAAAAAAAGCTATATCATATTACCAGGAAATGAAGGTGTTAAGCTAAGCGATCTCGAATTCATAGAGTATGAGAGCTATTTGATAAGGGCATTAAACAATCGAGGTTTTGTCTTAGCTGATAGTTTGGAAGTTGCTGATGTTGCCATATTGCTGTCATATGGAATAGGAGATCCAAAAGATCATCAATATAGCTTTGCTATTCCAACTTGGGGGCAAACTGGGGTATCTTCTTCCAGTACTTACGGATCAGCTTCATCATACGGTAATACTACTACTTATAGCAGCACAACTACTTACCGGCCAACTTGGGGTGTTACTGGATATAACAGATATTCTGGAAGCTACACTACTTATTTTAGATATGTAGTCATCCAAGGATATGATTTGAAAGAATACATCAGATCTGAAGAGTTAGTGCAGTTGTGGCAAACTCAAATTACCAGCAGAGGTTTAAGCTCAGATCTAAGGTATGTTTTCCCTGTTCTTATAGCTGCTGCTAGTGACTATTTAGCATCTGATACGAGAAGAGTTATTGACATAGACTTGACAGAGAACGATATTAGAGTAAGAAGAGTAAAAGGATTACCTTAGTAAACCATATTAGAATTTACCCCGAATGAATCACTCGAATGATGCTATATACAATCTGTATGGAACTAATGCATCTTTTGTCAGTTAAATTCCGCTCAACAAGCCAACATTTATCGAGAAACTTTGGTTGACATAAATCTACCACAAAAAAGACGTTTTACACACAGCCCACAGACCCTACATAGAATGCCCTCCGATACGTGGGATCACCACCCGGTGTTTCCCACGTTTTTTATGCATGGCAAAACCCATTTGAAGTTTCTGTGATAAAAGTTTGAAGAAATGGTGATGGCGATTTGAAGAAAGTATGATAAAAGCTTGAAGTTTTCAGTGAGGGTCTATATCCAGTATGTGCAATGCTCTTTTCCATCTGAAAAAATCGTGATACCGTTTTGAAAAAGTCGTGATATCGCAGACCGGCAAAACGCCGAATTGAAAAATGGTGATACGATTTGAAAATAAGTGAGAACGTATAAGTTTATAACATATCCCGGATATCCGGCAGAGCGAAAATGCTTGACATATAGGAAGGATTTGTAGGGTGGGAAGGAATCATCGGGTATGAGGTGAAAAATTTGAAAAACAAAGAGATACAGCGAAAGAGCCGGGGAGATCGGCAACAGGATAAACAGCGGGATAAACCGGTGCGCCACAAGAGATTTCGCAAGAAAAAGCCCTTTGTCCAGGACTGGGGGGAGGCAATCCTCTTTGCCTTTGTGGTAGCGATGATCATCCGCAACTACACTTTCCAAAACTTCATGATCCCCAGTTCTTCGATGGAGGAGACATTGCTGGTGGGCGATTATCTGGTGGCGAACAAGATGATGTATTATCTATCCGAACCGCAGAGGGAGGATATCGTCACTTTCCGTTATCCCAAGATCGAAGTACATACGCCGGAGCATCCTCAATACCGGGACAATTTTATCCGCGTCTTTGATCCGATCTATATCAACAAATCGACTTCTTTCAGCCGTTTTCCACTGACCTTTTTTCATATCACCTATTATGCCCGGAAGAATGTGGTAAAGCGGGTGATCGGAATGCCGGGCGATACATTGGAGATCAGGGACAAGATCGTCCGAATCAATGGCGAGTCCTTTGTTCGTGGTTATGAGCGATACGATGTGCCGATTCCCCCGCCTCCAATGTCCCCCCGCGAGATCAGATCCAGTCGTCTGGCGCCACAATCCATTGATCAGGTGTCGCTAAATCCATGGTATCATGAGTATGCGCTTAATCCTGGAGAGATCTACAACCGTGATTGGTTCGGACCGATAGTGATCCCGGAAGGTAAATATTTCGTATTGGGCGACAATCGTGACGTGAGTGAGGACAGCCGTTACTGGGGCTTTTTGGAGCGGAGGGATATAACGGGAACACCATCACTAATCTTTTGGTCAAAAGGTATCGAATATAACAAACTCTATGATGTTCCCCATATCCGTCCACAGAGGATATTCCGGTTGATCAGGTGATCCCGGCGGTCTATATCCATATCCCTTTCTGCCTGAACAAGTGCGGGTATTGTGCTTTTTATTCGGTTGTTTACAGGCCAAGAGAGGTGAGGCGTTATTGCCGGTTATTGCTGCAGGAATTGGATTTGTGCATGGTGCTACACGAGATCAAAGCGGATACGGTGTATTTTGGTGGAGGGACTCCATCGCTGCTTTCTGCCGATCAGATCATGGAGATCCTGGGAAGTTTTGATCGGTGCGGAACATGCGAGATCACCCTGGAGATCAATCCGGTGCAGATCAATCACAAGTTTTTGTCGGAATTAAAAAGAACACCGGTGAACCGGTTGAGCATCGGGATCCAATCCATGCAGGAAGCCAAACTTAGTTTTTTGGGCAGGAAACACGGCACGGTGGATCTTAAGCAAGTGATGTGCCTGTGCCGTGAATCTGGTTATGATAATATCTCTGTGGATCTGATGTATGGACTGCCGGGAGAAAACTGCCAGTCGCTGGAAAGTGATATTGAGCGTTTGCTCGAACTCGAACCACAGCATATATCTGCATATCTATTGAGTTTGGAACCCGGCACTCTCATGGCTTCGTCCAGTCTGCAAATGCCTTCGGATGAAGAATCGGCCGCACAGTATCATCTGATCCGCAGAAAATTGAGGGAGGCGGGTTTTGTCCAATATGAGATCTCCAATTTTGCCCGTGAAGGTCACGAATCAAGACACAATCTCCATTATTGGGAAGGTGACGAATATCTGGGGACAGGTGCTTCGGCCAGCGGCTGTATTCAAGGCATCCGCTATGTCAATCCGAGTGATCTGGGACTGTATGAAACCCAGATAAAAAAGGGGTTGATCATGCCTTCTGCCGAGTATCCGGAAGGCAATCGACAACGGATTGACTATATTATTATGGCCTTTCGCCTATGTAAGGGTATCGACCGGCAGGAGTATCGCCGGCGGTTTGGCACTGATATCCATGACGATTATCCGCACGTATTGGGGAAAGACGAACTCAAAGAGATGTTCGAGATCGATGCTCTGTCGGTTCGTCTGAGCGACAAGGCACTATTTGTCTCCAATTCAGTGTTGGGAGAATTCGTATGAGCCGGGGTCAACTGGAAGATCTGCGCACCCGTCTTGATGAAGCGATAAGAGGCAGCGAGTTTGAAGGACAGGTATTTTTTGCCGGCGGTTGTGTTCGGGATTATCTGTTGAACCGTCCCACCAATGACTTTGACCTAACGGTCGCTTTGCGAGATGGAGGCATTGCTCTGGCGAACCATCTGCATAAAAAAGGACTGGCAAGCGAACCGGAGGTTTATGAGGGCTTTGGCACGGCGTTGACTTACCTCGACGCGGATGATGAACGCTATAAACTGGAATTGGTCATGACGCGCCGTGAATCCTACCGTCCCCGTAATCGTAAACCAAGCGTGGAGTACGGCACATTGGAAGAGGATGTCCTGCGCCGGGATTTTAGCATCAATTCTTTGCTCATGAAAGTAAACGACGGCTCTATCCTTGATTTGAGCGGAAAAGGCAGAGATGATCTATCCCAAAGAATCGTCAGGACGGTCGCTGACCCGGCCGTCATTTTTATGCAGGATCCTCTGCGTTTGCTAAGGGCATTGCGATATGCCGCCGATCTGGATTTTATCATTGAGGATGATACTTGGGCACAGATACTAAGATCTGCTTACTCGATCCAAGATATATCATTGGAAAGAATAGCGGATGAGATGAACCGGATAATTGTACTCCCACACGCAGACAGAGCATTCATAATGCTGAGGGACAGCGGACTAATGAAGCATGTTCTGCCAGAGGTTCAGCGATTGGTAGGTCTCGAGCAAAATAAATATCATCATCTCGATGCTTTCGATCACAGCGTAGAGGTTTTCCGTCATTGCCGTGGCGATCTTCGACTCAGATGGGCCGCTTTATTACATGATGTGGGCAAAGCGCAAAGCCAAAGCAACTCGGCAAAAGGAAAAGGAACCCGGCAATTTATCGGACACGAAAGAACCGGCTCGGTCATGGCGAGGTCTGTTTTACAGCGTTGTTTCCTGCCGAAGTCCATAATTGATACGATTTGCCGGATGATCGCGGATCATATGCGCTTAAAACAAGGTGGGAATCAGGGACAGAATATAAAAGACAAGACCCTCCGGCAATTAATCCGATCCCACGGCAAAGACATCGGCTTACTATTGGAACTGATCCATGCGGACAATATGGCTCATCATCCCGATTACCGGATGCCGGGACAGATGATAGCAGTTACAGGGAGGATGGCAAAATTGACCGAGCAAATGGCAGAAAAAAGATTTAACTTGACAGGTATGGACATAATTCACGCTTTTAGCATAGATTCGTCCCCTTTGGTCGGGGAATTGCTTAAAAAAGCAGAAGACGCATGGCTCGAAAACCCGGACCTGACCAGTGAGGAACTAATAGAGAGAATCAGGGAGAATAAGAAATGAACCGGATTGTATCGATCATGGCGGTATTGATCATCGGGGTCGCCGCTTTGGGCGCAGAGATCCTTATTCCAATGGATATGACGCAAACCAACCATCTCAAGGCATACGGCATCGCCTTTCAGGCACTTGAAGATCAGTATGTCGGACAGTGGCTGCTCAATTACCGGGGCGGATCATTTCTTTTTCCGGATTCCGATCATCTGACGGCACTATGTAATATCCGGGGCGTACGCTTTGAAAGGATCTCGTCCTCAGCAGTGGCTGCCATTATGCTTGAGATCCAGGAAAGCAATATGGAATCAGTCGTTTTGGAAAAAGAACCCAAGATCGCCGTTTATATCCCACCCAACACCTTGCCTTGGGATGATGCGGTCTCACTGGCTTTGGAATACGCAGAGATACAATATGATCGCGTGTGGGACGAAGAAGTCCTGGCAGGTAAACTGGCTGATTATGATTGGCTGCATCTGCATCACGAGGATTTTACCGGCCAGTATGGCAAGTTTTATGGTGCCTATCGGCATACTGCCTGGTATCAGAATGAGGTTAGGGTGAATGAGGAAATGGCGATACGGCTTGGTTTTGTCAAGGTCTGGCAACTCAAGCATGCAGTAGCGGAAAAGATCCGTGAGTATGTAGTCAATGGTGGCTTCCTTTTTGCCATGTGTGCCGCCACCGACACGATCGATATTGCGCTTGCCGCCAGCGGAGTGGATATTGTGGACGTCCCTTTTGACGGTGACGGGATCGATCCGCACTATAAGAGTAAGTTGAACTTTGATCGGACATTCGCCGTTGAGAATTGTGAATTGATCACCAATCCCTTTATCTATGAGTTCTCGGATTGCGACGCTAGCGACTACTCGCGACTCAGAGGTGCGGAAGCGGACTACTTTCAACTGTTTGACTTTTCCGCCAAGTATGATCCCGTGCCCACCATGCTTACTCAGAACCACGTCAATGTGGTCAATGGTTTCTTGGGGCAGACCACCTCATTCTTTAAGGATAAGGTCAAAAAGAGCGTTATTATCCTGGGCGAAGTTCCCGGGCATAATGAAGTCAAATACTTGCACGGCAATCTGGGCAAGGGGACTTTCACCTTTTATGGCGGTCATGATCCTGAGGACTACCAACACCGCGTTGGCGATCCCGATACAATTCTTGATCTTTTCAAGAGTTCACCAGGCTACCGGTTGATTCTTAATAATGTCCTGTTTCCTGCTGCCGAGAAGAAGGAACTAAAGACCTGATGGAGGTAGCGGAGGAATTTGATCCTCCGATGAGTAATATGAGTGAATTCTATCATAAAATACGCCGGACTCAGACCATGGTGGGCATCTTTACCGTGGTGATCCTGGTAGCCCTTGTGGGTGGTTATGCCTGGCTGAGAGACAGCGTCAATCTTAGGACACAGAAAGAACTCAAGGTGCATTTTACGGATGTTAACGGACTTGAGATCGGCGACAAGGTCGTCTTTCGCGGGATGGAAGTAGGTCGCATCAAAAAGGTAAAAGCGGTGGATCAGGGCGTGATCATCAGCAGCCGTATCGATGCCGGATTATTGGTTCCCAAGGACTCCCATTTTAGCGTTCGTGAAGGCAGTCTGATGGGTGGCAGATACCTTGCCATCGATGCCGGCACTTCGCACACACCGATTGATTTTAGCAGCATTCATGAGGGATACGTGACTCCGGGAATAATGGCAATCATGGTAAAAGCGGTTGGCTCAATTGACGAAGTGCATGCCGTCATCAAACAATTGCGGAGACCAGGAGGAATCCTGGATGGAACGGAGAGTGTTATTGCCTCCGCTGATGACGTCTTGTCCAACATCGATCTCGCCAGAAAAGCACTTGAAACCGATATAAGGTCAATGATCCGCCAGATCGATCAATTGACATCGACGGTGAATACTGTAATTATGACAAACCACGAGGATGTGACCAGGACATTCTCATCCGCTCCTGCAATGATCGGCAATATCAATGCTACGCTCGATAGTTTGCAAACTCTGGCGGGCAGATTGAATATCACAGCGCAGAACCTGCAAGACGAACGCAACACGGCAGGTAAGCTCCTGACCGATGATAAATTGTACAATGAACTGAACCTGACATTGGACAACCTGAACACTCTTATTACTGACATCAGAACCAATCCCAAGAAATATGTCCGCTTCAGTTTGTTCTGATACATCCGGGACTCAAATGAAAAGACACATTTTGCTCTGCCTTATCCTGATCGCCGCCCTTTCTTATCTTCCGGCCTACTATTTTGGCCAAAACAAGGTAAATACCCGCCCGGTGACTTGGTCGATGATTGAGACCTTACATTTTGACGTTCACTTTCCCTCCGGTAATGATGAATTTGGCCGCTTGGTTGCTCTGATGGCAGAAGAAACCTATTATTACCTCAAGGATAGTTTTCAATTTCCCATCCTGTCACGGATTCCCATTATCGTGTATGGCTCCAAGACCGAGTTTCAGACCTCCAATATCATCTATCCGCTGCTTTCTGAAGGAGTGGGTGGTTTTACCGAGAGTCTAAAGAACCGTGTGGTCGTGCCTTTTGATGGGAGTTACAAAAAACTGGAAGACGCCTTGACTCATGAACTTACGCATGCCTATATCAATGCGATGGACAAAGGCATGGGAGGGTCATTCATCAGTTTGCGGAGCAGTTATTTCCCTTTCTGGTTTGCCGAAGGACTACCCGAACTGCTGTCTGTGGGCGGAGAGAGTGTCTATAACAATATGTTTGTCCTGGATATGGTGGTAAACGACAATATCCGTCCCTTGGAATTCTTGGAAGGTTATCTGGCATACCGCCTGGGAGAATCGTTTCTCGCATATCTCGATGAAATATATGGCCGTGAAAAAGTAATGGATTATTTCTATGCGCTGAGGGTTATCAGCAATCTTGATGATGCCACTCGCAAGGTCTTTGGCATGAAATTCCGAGAATTGGAATCTCGCTGGCGATTTCATCTGAAACGACAGTTTTTTCCATGGATCGGAACCCACACCGTTCCCAAGGAACAATTTGAAAGGCGCACCAATCATCAGGAGGACGGATCATCACTCAATTACGCTCCGCGGTTTTCGCGGGATGGACAGCGTTTCGTCTATTTTTCCAACCGTGGGGGGAGATTCAGCATCTGGCTGTCCTCGGCCTATGGATTGACCCCACCCACCCGTGTTCTATTGGGAGAGGCATCATCCAAGTATGAGGAGTTCTATTATTTCCGTTCAACCCTTAGTTGGTTTCCAGACAATCGGCGTATAACCTTTGTATCCAAGACATCTGTTGGAGATCGGATAAATATCTTTGACGTGGATAACGGGCGCTTGAAAGAGAGCATTGGCTTCGATCATCTGGATGGGATATATGAAATTGACGTTTCCCCTTGTGGCAGGTATATTGCCATGTCTGCTCAAAGGTCAATGCAATCGGATATCTATCTGCTTGATCTGGTAACGCGGGAATTGACCCAATTGACCAATGACGCTTTTCACGACTATCAACCTCGCTTCTCACCGGATGGGCTTAGCATTGCCTTTACTTCAGAGCGGTCACGCAGGGATGCGGACTTCCGCAAAGGGTTCTTTTCCGCGTATGTTTCAAATCTCCATCTCTACCGGATCGATGATGCCTCATTAGTTCAAATCACTTTTGAGGACTACAACTGCACCACTCCCGAATGGACCTCAAGTGGCGAGCAAATCCTCTTTATCTCCGAACGGTACGGCACAGCCAATTTTGACTTGCTTGATCTGGCACTCAACCAACGGGCATCCGTATCCCAAACCCTGTCCGGAGTATTCTCCGGCGACCTGTCTCCCGATGATAAAAATCTGGTGTTTTCCGGCTATTTTCAAGGTGGATGGAACATATACTTTGCCAGCAATCCGTTGGATTCCCTGCACCTCGAGGATTATCCGGAACCTGTCCCTTTGGAACTTAAAGAAGATCTGCTGGATCACGTAAACTTGGATCAATTGAACTATTTTGGCAGAGTTCCGCGACCAAAACCAACCCGGCACCATCCAGCCAGATTGCGTGATCCGGAAAGCCCATTCTTCCAGTCATTCGATTTTACTTCTGAAGATTCACTGCGGGTAACTCGTAATTACAGTTGGGACGAGAGACCGGATAGCATAACGGTGATCCCTGCAATCAGGTCTTACCGGACGCGGTTTTCGCTGGATCGCTTGTGGGGTGGAGTGGCATATTCACCATCGGTAGGGACATACGGACATCTTGAATTGGGTATGAGCGACCTGATGGGCAATCACGCCATTGGCATGGATCTGGGAATATCGGGAAAGATCAAGGATTCAAACATTCTGATCACTTATCTGAATCTCAAGCATCGGATCGATTATGCCTTTGGAGTGTATAACATTTTCAACCAGTCGATCTACCGTAACTACAGCCCTGCACCGGAAGACGACTACTTCCGCGTTCGCGAAAGAGAGACCGGGGTATATGTTCTCACCCGGTATCCATTCAGTCGTTTCTTCCGAGTAGATCTCGATCACCGTCTGTATGACTGGAAGTATTATCTCGACGACTGGCGGTGGAATCGCGACTATACAAACGGTTATTGGGACGAAGACATCGAAGAACTGGACGATTTTGTCTATGCCCCCGGTTTGTCTTTTGTTTATGACAACGCTCTTTATGGACCGACAGGCCCGCTACTCGGCTGGCGGGGAATCTACACCATCCGTAAGAGTTTTGCCACCCAGAAGATGGATTATCTGACGAATTATACCGATTTTCGCACCTATACTCTATTTAGCCGGAGATATGCTTTTGCCACCAGAACGATTGCCGGCATCAGCACGGGGAATCGTCCTCAGATGTTCAATCTGGGAGGTTACTACGGAGTTCGTGCATACAGCGGTGATTTAAGCGGTAGGAAAAAGATAATGACCAGCATCGAACTACGATACCCAATGCTGGACTATCTTTCCATGGTATTCCCATTGCCCATCACACTTACTTCCGTCCGAGGCAGCCTTTTTGCCGATTTGGGAACAGTTTGGAACAAGAACGTCCATTTCCGCGGCGTCCGGGACGGAAAACTGGAGGATCTGTATCTCGGCTATGGCTTTGGACCGAGGATCAATCTCGGATATGTCATCCTAAAACTTGACGTTGCCTGGTTGTCTGATCTTTCCAGGATTTCAAAGCCCACCTTTTATCTCAGTTTGACCGAGGATTTTTAGAAACATAATGATTAGTATCAGGAGTAGTAATATGAAGATCGATGTCATGAAGAAACTCCCGGAGAAGATGGATACTATTATCCTTCTGATGAGTGACCAGACCAAGATGCGGGTATTTGACCATCTTCCAGCCCAGTATGCCGAAAACGTCGAGGAATTCGTCAAAGAAGGCAATTTCGACTACAAATACAACACCATCAAGACGATGTATCATGTATGCGCGAAGGGAAAGTCTAAGATCATTCTCTGCGGTTTGGGGGATCGGCAGGAACTTACCGCTGACCGCTTTCGAAACCTGATTGCCAATTGTATTCGCAATGCAGTCCAGATCAAATCCAAGGATATCTACGTGTTTTTCCCCTTTGCCATGCCTTTCACCGATATGGTTTTGGGGCATTTTATCACTGAAGCGTGTCTGCTGGCATCTTACAGTTTCAAGAAATACCAATCGGAAGCACAGCCCTGTTCACTCGAATCGGTGCATCTGGTATTGGACAACAAAAATGCCCGTCATCTCAATAATGGGATCCTGGAAGGCAGGATTTATGCTGAAATGACGATATTGGCGCGTAATATGGTCAATGAACCTGCCAATGTCATGAATCCTGAGACCCTGGCGGAGACCGCCAAAAAGGCGGCGCTGGACTATGGCTTTGGCATTGATATTATTATGCCTGATCGTATCCGACGGCTGAAGATGGATGCTTTTCTTGCTGTGGGACGGGGATCAGCCAACGAACCACGATTGATCATCATGCGCTACAAAGGCAATCCCGAGAAGAAGGGTACTATCGGACTGGTGGGCAAGGGGCTTACCTTCGACACCGGTGGATACTGCATCAAACAGCCACAGGGGATGCTGAACATGAAGAATGACATGGGGGGCGCCGCTGCTGTGATCGGAACCATGTCCGCTATAGCTCGGCTCAGAATGAAGGTCAATGTCGTCGCGATCATTGCCGCTTGCGAAAACATGATATCCGGAAGCGCTTATCGTCCGGGCGATATTATTCGTTCAATGGCAGGCAAGACCATCGAGGTCATAAATACTGATGCCGAAGGCCGGCTCACCCTGATCGATGCCATTCACTATATCATTGATCGGGAACACGCCACTAAGGTGATCGATATCGCCACGCTTACGGGAGCGGCAATGGCTGCTCTGGGACCGGGCGTTTCCGCTGTCCTGTCCAATAACGATGAATGGATGAAAAAACTGAGAGAAGCATCCGATATCAGTGGCGAAAGAATCTGGCGATTGCCTGCCCACGAGGACTACAGGGAAATGCTTCGCTCAGAAGTGGCTGATCTTAAAAATGTCGGTGGACCCTTGGCGGGAGCGATTACCGCGGGCTTGTTCATCCGTGAGTTTGTGGATGGCAAACCCTGGATACATATTGATATAGCGGGAACTGCCATGTGTGACAAAGATAGCGGGCTTTATTCGATCGGCGGGACTGGTGTCGGCGTCCGGCTCCTGACCTCGCTTCTCAAACTGATGGAATAGATAGGAGAAGACATGCCTCAGATTATTAGTGCGCGGGAAGCAGCCCTGATGATAAAACCAAAGTGCCGTCTTCTCATTGGCGGCTTTCTTGCCGTGGGTGCGGCAGAAGATCTTATTGATGAACTGGTTGAGGTCGGAACGAAAAACCTGCATATCGTAGTGATCGCCTCTGACTATGAGAATAGGGGCATAGGCAAATTGGTCGTCAACCATCAGGTCTCATCCGCCCAGGTCTCGCATCTGGGAACCAATAAAGAGATCCAAACCCAGATGAACAATGGCGAGATAAAAATTGAACTGGTTCCACAGGGAACCCTTTTGGAACGAGTCCGTTCTGCCGGCGCCGGATTGGGTGGCGTCCTCACTCCCACGGGCATTGGAACGGTGGTTGAGGAAGGCAAGCAGATCCTTGAGATCGAGGGTAAATGCTACATTCTCGAAACCCCAATTGCCGGCGACTTTGCTCTCATCCGTGCCTGGAAGGCAGATATGGCAGGTAACCTGATCTACCGCAAGACCACCCGCAATTCCAATCCCATCATGGCTATGAGTGCACCTTGCGTAATTGCGGAAGTGGATGAGATAGTTCAAAATGGTATGCTTGATCCCGAGCAGATCGTTACACCCGGCATTTTCGTTAATTATCTTGTTCTGCACAAGCAAAAAAGCGGCAAGGAGGATTGACATGGCTATCGACAAACGCTCCCTGATCGGAAAGCGCATCGCCCAAGAACTGCATGACGGAGATTATGTAAATCTGGGGATTGGGTTGCCCACCGAGGTGGCTAATCACATACCGCCCGATGTTCACGTCATCTTCCAGTCCGAGAATGGCATGTTGGGTGTGGGACCCAGCCCAGAATCAGGCAAAGAAGATCCTGATTTGATCAATGCCGGCGGTGGATTTATCACTGCTTTGCCTTCCGCGGCCTATTTTGATTCGGGGCTCAGTTTTGCCATTATCCGTGGCGGCCATCTGGATGTTACGGTTCTTGGGGCTCTTCAGGTGGACCAATGCGGCAATCTTGCCAATTGGATGATACCAGGCAAACTCGCTCCCGGTATTGGAGGCGCCATGGATCTGGTCACCGGTGCCCAAAAAGTGATCGTTGCCATGGAACACTGTGATAAGTTCGGCAATTCCAAGGTTTTGAAAAAATGCACCTTACCTCTGACCGCCCAAGGCAAGGTATCGCTGATCGTGACCGATATGGCGGTTCTGGATGTTACCCCGCAGGGCTTGGTGCTTCGCGAGATCGCGCAGAATCATACCCTGGATGAGGTCATCAAAGCGACAGACGCCGATCTATTGATTCCGGAGAACATCGGCACATGGTAGGATCAGTGTCTATATCTCCCACCTTCGCCATACTCCTGCGCTGGCGCAATGCTTGGAACGGCGAGGGCTTTTCGCCTCTTGAACTCGTCTTGTCCGAAGGAAGGTTTTACCTTCCCTCGGATCCTATTTGTCCCCTTCCGCTACATCAGATCGATTTTGATCGAGCGATCCATGCCATTCCCGGCAGCGTTGATTTTCACGTCCACATCAATGAAAAAATGTCCGGATATGATCTGGCAGATGATTTTTCCGCTTACGCCCGGCTGGCTCAAAGATCAGGTATCCAGGCAATTGCCGCTTTTATCACCGAATCTTCGGACAGCGACCTGGTCAGTCAATACCGGCGGTATGAGGCTGCTGCAAAAAAACACTTTGGCGGATTCGTCCGCTGGCATCTCACTCCCATCCATTCCTCGCTCAGAGAGATCGAGCCCTTGCTCCGCATTGGCTGCGACTTGAAGTTTTATACCACCTACCGATCCGCCGGTTTGTATCGTAGTTATGACGAGATCGGCAGATGGATGGGAGAACTATCCGATCTCAAGCCACGTATGTTGGTGCATAGTGAAGACGACAATGTGGTGACGGAAGCCAGTGAACGGCATCCTTTTACACATCCCCGCAAGCATTCCCTTCGTCGTCCGCCGGAAGCGGAGATCAAAGCAGTGGATCGATTATGCGATTTAAGCGTTCGTTACAATTATCCCTTACATATCGTTCATGTCTCAACTCCTCAGGCAGCCAGGATTATCCAGTCCGCCAAATCCAGCGCTCCCATCAGTTGTGAGACATCGGCCAATTACCTCTTTTTGAATGAGGATATCTATGACCAGCCTGATGGACATCGCTGGCTGTTTACACCACCCCTTCGTTCCGAGAATATGCGAGGTGAATTGCGCGATCTTGCCCAGGACGGCATCTTTGACATCTATGCCACTGATCATTGTCCTTTTAGCCGGGTGGACAAAGACCGCTATCGCAATGAACTTGATCGTGTCCCGTGCGGGATTGCCGGTTCAGGAGCACTCATGCCATTGTTGCTGGACAAACTTGGCGTCAGTCCGGAGCATATCATTACCCGCATTTGCGACAATCCCGCCCGATTGATGAATATGGGTGATGATTACCGTCAGTTGAAACCAGCCGATTGTGCCCGTTTTATCATGTTCAGTCAAATTGTGGACGGCGATGGCATCTGTTCTGCGAACACCGATGAGACCCGGACAATCGGTCTTTACATGCCGTCCTTATCAGACACATACAACCCTTGGGAAAAAGAGCATACCCGATCCTTGATCCACCACAGCATAGATATCCCCGGCAAGATGTCGCTTCCAACCAATCCGGTAGTGATCTGATCCCGGCGGCTCAGGTTTACCTCCGGACCTTAATGAGTTTCTCACGGATCTCACGGATGTCTGTCCCGGAAGCTTCGTATAACAAAGTTGAGTGAGATTCCAGATAAGATCAGAGTGGTGATGTTCGCAGGATGCTGTCTTACTAAGCCGGAAGGCAGATCGTAAAGGTCGTGCCCTCTCCTTCAGTGCTTTTTACTTCGATCATGCCGTTGTGCAAAGTCACAAATTCCTTGGCGAGGATCAAGCCCAGTCCGGTTCCCTTTTCCATCCGGCTTTTACCGATACTACGATGATCCACGTCGATCCGGAATAGTTTGGCGATATCCTCTTCGCTCATACCCACTCCGGTATCGACCACATCGATACAAATGTATGAATTGTGATGGTATAGTTTGATCGTGATCTCTCCGCCCTGACCGGTATATTTTACGGCATTGCTCATCAAGTTCCGGATCACTGTCGTGATCATATTTGGATCTATATGCACCGGTCGCGACTTATGGTAGCCCTTATGGATCTTGATCGCTTTCTGTCGGGCGAGCGGCGTGATAAATTCTATCGTATTGTCCAACAACTGCTTGATGTCCACTTCGATGGGGGTATATCTGATCTTGCCGGATTGGCTTTGCGCCCAGGTCAATAGATTCTGCAGGAGTTGATGAGTATTACGGGTGGATTGGTAAATCAGATCCGAATACTCGTTGATCTCGTCATAAGTGAGCTGATATGTCCGGTTACGCATTATCTCCGCAAAACCCATAAGGTTGTTAAGGGGGTTTTTCAGGTCGTGAGCCAGGATCGAGATGAATTTATCTTTCATGATATTCAATTCGGATAGTTTGTCCGCGCTTATTCGGATCTGCCGTTCCGCCTCAACCCGGTCAGTGATATCGATGGCGATCTGCAAATGCCCCTTTTGGCCGTCGATCCAGTCAATAATGCTATTAGTTGTGTGATACCACCGCTTCCATACGCTATTCTCAATTTCCTTGGTGACCACGATCTCGTCTATAAATTCGCCATATCCGGGACGGGGACAATTACCGCATCGGGAACTCAGATCGCCGTGCATCACTTTCCAGCAAATCTCACCTACGACATCACCAAAGATATTGCGGGAGAATTGATTGAGATATAAGATCCGATCGGTCTCCGGTTCCACGATCACCACTATCGCTTGAATGCTATCTAAAATGCTGGTCAGTATCTCATGAGAATGCACCAGTTCCCGTTGCGAACGCCTCTGCAATATGGCGGAAGAGACCAGTTCGGACAGGATCTCGATCAGATTCATCTCGCTCTCAGTCCATTCACGTTTGCGCTCACATTCATCCAAACCAATGAAACCAAAGACGTTTCCTTGCATCGTGATCGGGAACAACAGGCAACTTTGGATACTCAGCGAACCGAGGTACCGGGCATACTCGGGGCTGATCCTGTCCAGATCGGTGATGCGGTAACTTTCGTTGCTGCTGAAATACTCAAAGAGATGATGAGTGGCGCTCTTGGGCAAAACGACACCTTTGGGCGAAGGATAATTCTTGCGGTGCCAGACATAAGAAAGTGCCAGATCCTCATCACCGCCCATCTTCTCCAGGATAAATACCCTCGACACTTGTAGATATTCGCCCACCTGCGCCAAAACGTTCCTGATCCCGCCGTCCCAATCCGCATTACGATATAACTCGGAAAGAACGGCGGCGACCAAACTCTGCTCCTCGTAGAGGTGACGAATACCGCTCAAGACCTGGTCTTTGATCGGGCGCAAGGACTGGTCGGTACCCTCAAACGCCTTGTCCAATTCGGCTTTAAGGCGGTTCAGATATTCTGAGTTTACGTCTCTCACTTTCTCCTCAAAATTACTTTTTCTCAGTATATCCCACGCAATGTAACTGTCAATAAGTTTTTTTCCTATCCTGATCCATACACGTCTTCATCTATGACCTTTCATTCTTGCTTGATAACCTTGAAATAACCTTACGGTCGTAAAATTATTCTAAGGTTATTCTAAGGTTATCAAGCCACGTTTGTTCTAACAGCGTCCCGTAATGCTGGCAGTGCTGGGATCGCCAGGTATATGATCAGTATGCTCAAGTTTGGTCTGGATAGAGAACACATTCCATTATTCCCTGTTTCGTATTTGCTATTCGTCCTCAGTCCCGGGACTGGTCTGTCGATCAAAGCACCGTTAAGATTTCATTTGACAAAAAAAGCAGGCATCAGGAGATTGCGCCCGTCCTGGGTTTCCGGAATAGCTCAGCGGTAGAGCGGGTGGCTGTTAACCACTAGGTCGGGGGTT
>CAYZZE010000049.1:0-17524 GCA_964482845.1 uncultured Candidatus Cloacimonadota bacterium | reverse complement strand
CCTTACGGTCGTAAGGTTATACTAAGGTTATACTAAGGTTATCAAGTAGGGAGGATAGTAGTTAACTATCCGAATTATTCAAGGTCTTCTATCCGGTAGGGCTCATTGTTTTTCGATCAGGACACTCCAGCGCTCAAAGGCGATGGAATGAGCGATATTCAATTCTTCCAGTTGTTTACTGAGTTCAGCGTAGGTTGTATAAGCGAGACCGGGTAGTTTAAGATCATCCTCGACCTTCAAAACTTGCTGCTCGATCCGTTCGATCTCCCGCTCCAGGATATCCAATTCCCGTTTTTCGTTGTAGGATAGTCCTTTATTGATCTTTACCGGACGCATGACTGTAACGGGAGAAGGAGGGCAGGCACTTTTTTCTTCGTCATAAAAGCGTTTGACGAGCAGGTAGTCAGAATAGTTGCCGGCAAATTTGCGGATCGTATTGCCTTCGAATATGAAGAGAAAGTCGATTGTGCGGTCGAGGAAAAAGCGGTCGTGAGAGACGATGAGGAGGCATCCGTCAAAAGCATCGAGATAATCCTCGAGTATTTCCAGGGTCTTGATGTCAAGGTCATTTGTAGGCTCGTCCAGGATGATGAAGTTAGCGCCAAAGAGCAAAGAGCGCAAGAGATAGAGTCGCTTCTTCTCTCCTCCAGACAGGGATGAAAGGCGCATCTGTTGCATTTTGTTATCAAAGAGAAAGCGTTTGAGCATCTCAGTGGCGGTGAGTTTGGTTCCATCCTTGGTCTTGACGATCTCGGCGGTATTGGCGATGTATTCATAAACGGTGAGGTTACCCTCCACCTCGATCTCTTCCTGACGGTAATAGGCAAAGCGTGTGTTCATACCGGTCTTGATAATTCCGGAATCTGCTTCTTCCTCACCGATGATGATACGCAACAGAGTGGTTTTGCCACAACCGTTAGCTCCGATGATCCCGATCCGTTCCCGTGGCAGGAAATTATGATCCACGTCCTGGAATAGTGCTCCGGAGTCGTATGATTTTGATATCTTATGAAGTTGGAGTATGGTCTTGCCCAGGCGATGTGTGACGAATGAAACATCCAGATCCTGTTCATTGATCAGATAGGACTTGGACAGGAGTTCACGAACGCGGTCAATGTGGTGTTTGGGCTTGGAACTGCGTGCTTTAGCGCCTCTGTTCAGCCAATCGAGTTCCTTTTTGAGTTGTGCTTGGCGGCGTGTTTCCTTGCGGCGGATATCGACTTCACGGAGCAGTTTTGCCTTGATGAAGTCGCTGTAATTTCCCTGATAAAAGTACAGGTCTGACCGGTCTATCTCTATCATCTTGTTGCAGACGGCATCCAGAAAATAGCGGTCGTGAGTGACCAAGATGAGTGTGATGTTTACATTGGCGAGATATCCCTGCAGCCACTCGATGGTATCAAGATCGAGGTGGTTGGTGGGTTCGTCCAGTAGCAGGACATCCGGCTCGTTGACCATGACGCGAGCCAGATCTGCTTTGCGTCTTTGCCCTCCGCTCATTATCGATAGGGGTCGGTCAAATTCATTCAGACCGAGTTTGGTCAGGATCGCCTTATAGCGATGGATATCATTGTCCGTTAGCGGTTCATAACTGGGGATGATATGCTCCAGAGCGGTATGGTCAGCATCAAAGACGGGATCCTGAGGCAGGTAGTCGATCCTGACGCCTTTGCGGATCACGATCTCCCCGCTGTTGGGTTCATCTACTGCGGCCATTAACTTGAGGATGGTGGACTTACCGCTGCCATTAACGCCGATCAAACCGACCCGGTCACCTTGATGCAGACCAAAAGTGACGGGCGAGATAATGGTTCGGCTGCCGATCTGACGGCTGATATTTTCCGCGCTGATCAGGATTTCATTTGCCATAACGATCGATGGAAGTGCTAAAAGAATGGCGTCCCTGAGGCGATTTGAACGCCTGACCTTCACCTTCGGAGGGTGCCACTCTATCCAGCTGAGCTACAGGGACGCGTATATGGGTCAACTTGTTGGCAGGGGGATTTTTGTCAATTGATTTGACCAAATTCGCTCTTCCCCATCAGGTATCTGGCACTAAGCGGGCACAGGGGTCTGATGATCTGGCTGATCCGATCCGATATCTCCCTGATCTCCCATTGGGCATGGATATCAGAACGCAGGCGTATAAAGTGGTATAGCTCCCGAAGATTTAGTCGGACAAGAACACTGACAGTATGCGCATTGGTAAGGCAATATTGAGCAACATGATGGTTAGCGCTGAGTGCTTGATTTAGGGCATCCGCTTTTTGAATCAGCATGTGGAATTGGTCTTCAATATCCGTTCCGATAATCGCCGGAGGTATTACGTGTCGTCCGTCATTACGGTAATGCTGCCGGATCATGGAGCAGAGCCGATGGCGCTTGAATTGAGCAAAACAGCACTGGGACATGGAAAGTTCGAAGGTAAAGTCGGTCATCTCAAAGGCACGGGGCATTTTGTGCCACGCTTGCATTCCTTCAAACATCGCATCAGTGAAATGCCTTTTTTCACCTTCGTCCATATTGATCACATATTGGAGGATACTGGAGTAGTCGTGCTCGGAGCGTTCATAGATCAGGGCTGCAAGAATGCGGTCATCGGGATCGGGGCTATGATCGATCAACCTGATGCTTTCTTGATCGCTCAAATCAATTGCTGGCGAGAAGTAAGCCTGGATCACAGATCTGGCGGTAAAATCGTCCGTTTCGGTATATTTGATCAAGGATGGTGCAATCACGTGGGCAGCGGAGCGTAATTTCCGATGTAAATCCCTGGCTTCGGAAAGATCAAGCCCATGCAAACGGCGAAGGAGAACTTCCATGCTTCGGGCGTTGATCGTCACACCCATCTGGGTCTTGGTGGCAAGCGGCAGGATATAGCGCGCATCTTCCTTGGCAGAATTCTCGATCTCTCGTTTACTACGAAAATTGGATGGCTGTGTTGTCATGATCCGAGCCGTCATAGAATGCACCGATCGCTCATAAGCAGCAAAGAGGTCATCCATCAGAGAGATGTATAGCCGTTGCTCACTATCACTGAGTTCATCGGGGATCACATAGTCCTTGTGAAAGGTAACGTAGCGTTGGGACTTTTCGGTAAAAGAAGCCAGCCGAGTCCGCTGGATAAATTCTGCGAGGTAGCGGGAAATGCCGATAAGATCGATGTTAAACACCGCATGTTCCGCTATCGATGAATGTCCCATATCAAAGATGATCTTCTGATTGGAGTTTCGGGCTTGGGGAATCTCTCTGAGAGCATCATCCCTGAGTTGTTGAGCAGTTTTACTACTGCGGCTGATCCTGGCGTAAGCGGCGGAGATCACCTCCGGAGTGGCGGAATCGTTAGGTATCCATCGATCGATCAGCGTCTTGTCAACATTAAATCCAGCGATGATGACTTTCATGGATCCTCAACCGATCAAGGCAATGACATTGCTGGCACCAATGCGATTCGCTCCGGATGCGATCATGAGCAGTGCTTGCTCACGGGTTCGGATGCCGCCGGATGCCTTAACTCCGATCTTAGATCCCACTGTCTGACGCATCAGAGCAATGTTTTCAGCCGTGGCTCCGGCATTGCCAAAACCGGTGGAGGTCTTGACGAAGTCAGCTCCGGCTTTTTTGGCGATCAGGCAGGATATGATAATCTCTTCCCTGTTCAGATAGCAGGTTTCGATGATCACTTTGAGAATGGCTTGGTGTTCGTGACAAATGGAGGCAACTGATCTGATCAAGTTGAATACGGTATCCAAATCACGGTTCAATAGTGTGGAGATGTTTTGCACCATATCCACTTCATTGACGCCCATGAGGCATAGGGAAATCGCTTCTTCCGCAACCGCCACCGGATTGCTTGCGCCGAGAGGAAAATTGATCACGGTGCAGGTCTTCACCGGTGCTGCGAGGGCAGTTCTGACCTGATCGAGATATGTGGAATTTACGCAGACGGAAGCACAACCGTGTTCCATAGCAGTTTGGCAGAGGGCAGCGATATCATCTTTTCTGGCATCTGCTTTGAGGATAGTGGCATCGACCAGCGAGGGGATGGGATCATCCGCATGAGCTACCTGATCGGGCATGGGGGCGCGACATACTTCGCAACGAAGACAGATCTCATGTTCACCGCCACATAAGCAAGCGGGAGCGTCGCCCCAGAGGGCAATGGCGATCTCTTTTATCTCTTTCATTTCTAACTCCTTTGTTAAGGGGGCATAGCGGGATCATCTCTGAGTACAAACATCTTCATGTCATCTGAGCTGTAAGTTGTCCGCAAGAGCCGGCAATATCGGCGCCACGGCTTTTACGCAGAGTAACAGCACAACCGAGATCCAGCAATTTGGATTGGAAATGAACGATCTCGTCAGAGTTTGGCGCACGCCAGGATTGGAAAGGTATCGGATTGAATGGTATAAGATTGATCTTGACCGAGAGATCGCCGACAAACTTGCGCAGAGCACGTACCTCCCTCTCCCCCATGTTGATATCTGGGATCATGATATACTCGATGGTGATGCGGTAATTGGTCTTGCGGCGAAAATAGGCGATGACGTTTTTAAGATCTCTCAACGGGTATCTGCGGTTGATCGGCATCAGCCCTTCCCGAATTTCATCGATAGCACTATTGAGAGAGACCGCCAGTTTGGTCTTGATACCGGAATCGGCAAGTGCTCTTATGCCAGGGATTATACCGCAAGTGGAAATCGTGGTACGTCGAGGGCTAAAGGACAATCCATCGTCCGATTGGATGAGGGTCAGGGCATCCAAGACGTTTGGCAGATTGTCCAAGGGTTCACCCATGCCCATGAAGACAAGATTGGTCAGCGACTGCGGTTGCAGATGTTTGGCAGCAAGCATGATCTGACCAATGATCTCATGGGTCTGCAGATTCCTGTGCAATTTCATAGAACCGGTGGCACAGAAAGCGCAATTATGGGTGCAACCGACTTGGGATGAGATGCAAAGCGTGTTTTTTTTCTGGTCGGGAATGATCACCATCTCGATCAATGACCCATCTTCCAATCGCAGTAAAAACTTGGCGCTGCCATCCTTGGATGTGGCGGTGGTGATGATCTCCGGGGGATCAAAATCAAAGTTATCGCATACCTCCTGTCTGAGCGATTTGGCTATATCGCTCATCGCAGAGGGGTTGAAAACATATCTTGTATAGACCCATTTCAGTATCTGACGCGCTTTCCAGGAGGGATGACCCGCTTTGCTCATCAAGGCGATAAATTGATAGGGTTGCAGCGAAAAGAACTTTATTCGCATACCTGATTGACCGGAACTTCGATGGGAGTGAGCGAGTTAAACTCATCCAGTTCAATGTCAGTCAATTCCTGATCCTCGGTTGTCAGATAGACCTTTTTGTTCAAGACGTCATTCTTATAGACATACATTTTTTTGTTTTTACAGTGGACACAGGTTCCGATGATTGGGAACTCCTTGGCTTCTTCGACGTAGAAATCCTCTTCGAAGTTGAGACAACACAACAATCTGCCGCAGGGTCCCGAGATCTTCGAAAGGTTTCCGGCAAGGTTTTGATCCTTTGCCATTTTGATCGTCACCTGATTGAACCGCTTGAGAAAGCAGGAACAGCAATATTGATTGCCACACATACCAAAACCACCCAAGCGCTTTGCCTCATCCCGACCGGTTGTCTGGTGAAGTTCGATCCGGGTTCTAAAAACCGTGGCTAATTCTCTGACAAACTGGCGGAAATCGATGCGCCCTTCGGAAGTGAAGAAAAAGGTAAGTTTGTTGCCATCGAACTGATAGATCGTCTCGATCAGTTTCATGTAAAAGGGATAACGTTGCAGCGTTTCATTAAATGTCCTGGCTGCTTTTTCCTCTTCATAATGGATGTTATTCAAACGCTCAACATCATCATCAGTAGCGATCCTCTTGACCTTGCCGATCTTGCCGATCTCAAATTGGGTTTGGAGTTCTTCGTTGCTCACGCTGAGGTGGATGACCTGGACAATATCCTCGCCCCTCTCCACCTCCACAATGATCATATCTTCGGGTTTTATGGGAAACTCTCCAGGATTGTGATAGTATCCTATACGTCCTGTACGGTATTCCACTTCGATGAAATCATTCATTTAATCTCCCTGTTATGTAGGTCATGGAACAAATCCTTCTCTGCCGGGGTGAGGGCAAGTTTTCTTCTGGATTTTACAATCTCTGCTGTCCGGACGAAATCTTCAAAGCGGTAATTCTGATAATCGCCGGCTTGTCCCCAACTAAAGGATGGGACATGGCCTGAGATCAGGTTGGATCCATATAGATTACAACCAATCCCAATGACACAGCCGGTATTGATCGAGCAATTGATACCGATCTTGGTGTGATCGCCGAGGATGGTGCCGAGGAACTGCTGCTGTGAATCGATCAAACCGCCAAAAGAATAAGAGTAAAATTTAACGCTATGATAGTTATTTTTAAGATCGCTATTATTTGTGTCGGCGCCGATATTGACCCATTCCCCGATGTAACTGTGCCCCAAATAACCGTCATGCTGCTTGTTGCTGTAACCGTGAATAATGGTATCCTCGATCTCTCCGCCCACCTTACAAACCGGTCCGATGGAAGAACCGGGATAAATCTTGGCACCGACCCTGATGATCGAATTCTTTCCGATATAGGCGGGTCCAATTATCACCGCATTCGCCATGATAGTAGCACCATCATCAATGACCACGGCTCCTTCGGATGCGTCAATGACCACACCGGGTTTGAGCAGAACAGATTCCCCCAACCAGACGTTATATGGATGCAATACAGTAACTCCCGGTTCGGTCTCAAAGTAGTTGTCCTTATCGTTGAAGATCAAATTGAAGTCAAATTCCAGAAGACGCCTGTTATCATGGATGAGATCACTGATGTTCCCATAGAGAATGTGCTCACATTCAATGATTTTAATTTGTGGCCTATTTCTGATCTGGACGATTGTGGGGACGCCTGTCTCATACTGAGTGCTATGAAGGGCAATGACATCGTCACCCCGAACCAAAGCATGCTCCACTTCCAGACCTTTGATCTGCCTGATCACATCGATGTTTACCTTGATGCGGGTATTAACGTGTAACACCGAAGTGGATGGCGGCTGGAAGAGCCAATCGGGATGCCGCTCCTGATACAATGGCCGCAGATCCGGTGCCAGAGTTATGGACTCATCTTCGGTATCAATCATGTTACTCAGTCGCTGACGAAGTTTCATTATGCCACATCTCAGATCTCCGACCGATCTGGTCATGGTAAGTGGATAGAATTGTATCACATTATCATCAAATAGGTTTAGGTGCATTATTTATACTCCTGCGATAGGGTTTTTTACCATGCCATACGAACAAATTGAATTGCCCCAATACCATGGTGAAGACCAGGAAAAAACTTTGGATCACAAACCACACGGGATAGAAGCGGTGCATCCGGCTGTTCATGATCGGGAAAAACTTCCGGGAATAAAACAAGAAGATATTCTCGATCAAGATCCTGAACAAGATCATGCCCAGAGCAATTTTCCAATTAAATAGCATCATCAGAATTGACCCCCAATACATGAATGCCATGGACAGCAGAATAAAAAAGAACTCCGTATTGAAACGCAATTGGAACTTCATATTGGATGCCCATCGAGTACGCTGATTGATCAAATTTTTCCAGGAGCCGATGGGATGAGTGTGGACAAAACTCTTGGGATTGAAGTTAAAGATGATCTGATGTCCTTTGAGCCGCATCAACTGCATCAGATTAACATCATCCCCGGAGATCAGGTGCTCGATTTTTTCAAACCCTCCGACGTCATTGAACGCGCTTACACGATATGCCAGATTCTGTCCGATGCAGGCAAAACTCCTTCCCGTAGTATAGCCTCCGCATAATACCATATAAGTGGCGGTAAAATCGAAGTGCTCATATTTTTGCAATAGTGAGGCTTTAGCCCAATCAGGGATAAGAGTCCGGGAATAACCGGCGATCATGGAGACATCATCAGTAAATGCTTGAGCCATAGATTCCACCCAGGTCAGCGGAACTAAGCAATCAGCATCGGTTGTTAAGATAATCTCACCCCGGGCATTGACTATTGCTTGACGCAGAGCATTCTTTTTGGGTGATATCACATTATCTCTGCCAGTGATCTTGAGATATCTTACATTGGAATTACTGCTTTGATAATTACCAATGATCAGGGCAGTATCATCGGTGGAATCATCGTCGGCTATGATTATCTCATAGAAATCCGATGGATAGGTCTGGTTGATCAGGCTCATCATCAGCGCATGTAGGTTGTGCGCTTCATTATGAGCTGCAACGACGATCGATATGCGTTTGATACAATAGTCGTAAACGGGCACATAACGCTTGAATCCAAAATAGAAAAGGATGGCAAATACAATATAGGTGACGAACCCAGAGACGCAAAGAGCCGTTAATACCCAAAACAATGTTTCCATTATCATAGATCAATTGCCCACTTGGTCAAGCACTGCCTGATCACTGAAACCCCATCGGGTTGGATGAAAGTTATATTTTAAGGTGTCATCCACGATTGGGGGAATGGTGCCATCGATGAAGTATTCTGTGATTCCCCCATATCGGGTCTGGAAACCGGTTTTGGGATTGATCGATGCTTCCTTGATGCCGGAGGGCTTTTCAAATCCATATCTTGGGTCATCCGCTCTGGGCACTTTACCTTTGTTGTCCAAGAGCATCGCCCGACGCATAATCCTGCCCCAGATCGGAGCGGCAATATTACCACCGGCAGTTCCGGCTCCCATCGAACGGTTGTTGTCAAATCCGACCCAGATCCCGCAGATCAATTCCCGATTGAATCCCACAAACCAGGCATCTTTGAAATTATCAGAAGTCCCGGTCTTGCCACCTGCAGGCCAGATATAGTTACTACGGGCGGCCGCTCCGGTTCCTGATGAAACCACTGATTGCAGCATAGATGCCATCAAATAGTTGATCTCGGGGGTGCACACTCTCTCGCGTGCTACTTGCGTTCGCTCCAATACCCGACCGGCATTATCTTCAACTTTGGTAATAAAGATCGGTTTTACTCTTACTCCCTCATTAGGAAACGTGGAAAAAGCTGCAACCAACTGGATAGGCACCACCTCATACGTTCCCAGCGCACACGTATAATTATCAGCATTGATCGGAATGCCAAAGCGATTGAAGGCATCATTAACTGCCGGCAAGCCAAGATCATAAACGGTTTTTACCGCATACAGATTATACGAGTTTTGGATGGCTTGGCGCAAACGCCGGTATCCATAAAAACTGCCATCATAGTTGCGAGGACTCCAGGATCTTCCTCCAAATGATCTAAAAGTGATCTGTCCATCATTAACCACCGTTGCGGGAGTATATCCCTTTTCCAGGGCGATAGTATAGTAGACCGGCTTGACCGATGACCCCGGTTGCCTTCGTGCTTGCGTCATACGGTTAAACTTGCTGTGAGTGAAACTCCGCCCACCGATGATGGCACGAACATATCCCGTCTTATTCTCCATCACAACCAGACCACCCTGGAGATAGTCCGTTCTGATATTAAACTTCCCGGTACCGATATCACTGAACTTGTGCGGATAGCGGTATCGGTTCTCCAATTGTGTAAGATGGGCGTTCAACAGAGAATCGGCATATACGGAAAGATCATAATCCAGCGTAGTGTATATCCTTAGTCCACCTTCAAACAAACGATCAGTCCCATATCTGCCTTCCAGATAAGTGCGAATGGTCTCGATGAAATAATCCGAGGGATATTGCTTGACTGCCGTCCGATCCGAATCGAGCGGAGTATCTTTGGCGATTTGAAACTCATCCTGTGTGATTTTCCTAGATTTGTACATCTGTTCCAAGACGAAATCCCGGCGTGCTTTGGTTCTCTCAGGATGCTTTACCGGATGATAGAAATTGGGACGCTGGATCATACCTACCAAAGTCGCTGCTTCCGGTAGGGTAAGATCACGGGCATGCTTGCCGAAGTAATTAAGGGAAGCTGTTTCCACACCATAGAACTGACCTCCGAAGAAAATCTTGTTGAAATAAATCTCGAGTATCTCATCCTTGGTAAAACTCCTCTCGATCCTCAATGCCAAAATCCATTCCTTGATCTTGCGAGACACATGTTTATCCAGCGTAAGAAACATGTTGCGAGCCATTTGCTGCGTGATCGTGCTGCCGCCCTGACGAAATTCCATTTTGCTTATATCCACGATCAGGGCACGAAAGAGTGCTTTAATATCAATACCAAAATGCGCGTAGAAGTTTTTATCTTCCGTTACGATCAGAGCATCGATCAAATAGGGAGGCAATTCCTTTATAGAAACAAGTTTGCGCTTCTCAAAAGCAAAGAGATAGATCATGCGACCGTTTCTGTCAAAAACTTCAGAACCCGTTCTAAGAGTAAAATTGCGCAATTCACTCGTCGGAGGCAAATCATCACGGTAAAACCAGAACGCTCCCAGCCCAATTCCTGACAGAATGCAGAAGGCGATCGCCATTAACTTGATAATCTTGTATGCTACCAACTTTGTTTTCATAATTCTTCACCTATTTGAGGGCGAATTGCAATTCGTCCCTACTGATTTTAATGTCCTGGAGAGGAACAGATTCAAGCGACTTGCTGCCAGAGCAACGATCAAACCGCTGATGATGGCGATTCCAAGCAATATTGGTAGAAGTTTATAAACGTCTGGAGTGGTGATGATCAGATGGCGAACAATAATGAGTTGAACGAGATTATGAGTGACCGATCCCAAAATACTGATCCCATACACTGTAAAACCGATGTTGTAACGGATAGCCATAGCCATTACCAATACCGCTGCGGTTCCCCCTCCCAACGACAGGAATACTGTCGGCGAAACGATATTTAGGGTGAATAATCCCCCCATCAGTGGTTTCGTCAAATTGATCAATAGCGCTTCCCAAAACGCCTTATGATAGAGAAGATATAACAAGATCGAATAGGATAGACCGAGCCGGATAAAGGGAACGGGTAAGAGCCGGAGTATGAATTGTTCCACCACATAGACCGAACAGGCAGCAGCCGTTAGATAAGCGATCAGCAATCTATGGTCCGAGCCGGATCGGGATCTATCCATTTCAATCATGGTGCAGGAAACGGCGGATCTCTTCATGGTCGATAGTTACCAGTTCTGAATACAGACCGTTGAAAATGAGTCGTCCGGATGAAATATAGATCACTCGTTCGCAGATCGAAGACAGATCACTGATATCATGGGTTATGGTAATGACAGTTCGTAAGCGGGTTTCTATGATACCCTTCATATAGGTCATGATTTCGTGCCGGGTGATCGGATCAAGACCAGACACGGGCTCATCAAAAATTATGTATTCCGGATCATAGACCAAAGCCCTGGCAATTCCCACTCTCTTTCTCATTCCTCCACTCAGTTCTGCCGGGTATTGTCGTGCCACATGATCCAGACCGACGATCGCCAGGGTTTCCATCGTCTTGTGTCTGATCTGGGATTCATCCAGTTCTCGACGTTCATATAGTGGCAAGGATACATTTTGGAATATGGTAAAGGAATCGAGCAGGGCGGAATTTTGAAAGACCATGGCACATTTGTTTCTGATATTAAAGGTTTCTGCACTATCCTTGAGCATGTCGATCCCATCTATGGTGATAAAACCGCCATCCGGGATAAATAGCCCCAATATCGTCTTGATCAGCACGGTTTTTCCGCTGCCGCTTTTACCCAGGATCGCCAGAGGACTCCGTCCCTCAAGAGTAAAGGAAATCCCTTCCAGGACAGGTTTGCCGCTCAAGGACAGATCAAGATCTTTTACGTCGATCATATAACATATGGATAGTTAGTCCGATCACAAGTCCCGCCTGATTGGCAAGCATGTCATATATAGAGACCATTCGGTTCGGGATCCAGATCTGGTGATATTCGTCCAGTGCCGCCGAAAGAAGCAGCAAAGAATAGATAAATAGCACAAAGGGCAGTCGTAACTGATACGCGTGGAGGGCTTGGTTCACAAGCAAGGCAAGGATCAGATAAACTGCCAGATGGGCGATGTTGTCCAAATTGAGTCTGTCGAGATCACTCAACGATTCTGCCGGCAGCGATGAAACAACCCAGATCATCGAATACCAGGCAAGGGCAATGAGCAATATGGTAATCTTGTTCAGTCTGATCATGGAGTGTGCGAAACCATTTCCCAGGTCATGGAAAGCAGGTTCCTCCTGACATGAGCGCGGATGGGAATGCCTTGAGAATCTACCCAGAAGTTTACCACGCTGGATTCATTGAGCGTATTGAAAGTCACCATATCCAAATAAGGCGGCTTGATCCCTGAGAGATTGGTAAATCTCATCTCATAACGCACAGTTTGATGAGTGCCGGTCTTGGTCTTCAACTGCACATCGCCGATGCGTTTGACCGTCGTTTGCCAGAGCGTGGAATTGCCATCGATGTAATAGGTTCCGCCATCACCCTGTGTCTCACACAGATAGGTGAACAATGAGAAGTAATCACGGATATCCGGTCTGATCGGATAAACGCTCGCCTCACGTTCTGACTTGCGGGTTTGGGTGGCAGTATGGGAAGTGCGGTCATAATTGGTCACGACGACATCTTTAACTTTGTCCTGGTTGATCTGACGTGTATAAGTTCTCGGCAAATACGATCCCTCGTAGTGGATCAGATAGATATTGTCCAAACTGGGGAAAAGCTGATTGGTAAGCAATGATTTGGTTTCCGCCAAGATGATCCGGTATTGTTTGTCGTGATTTATCGTGATGCGCGCAACATTCAATCCCATGGAGCGGACATTATAAACCGTCCTATATCCCGTGAGCGTGACAACGATGGCTATCATCAGCGCGATCAGAGTTATCCTCATCATTCCTCCGTCTCCCTTTTCAGAGTCAACTTGACCCGTTTGATGCTTTTCTTGTCACTTTCAAGGATCGTGAACTCGAGGCCATTAACCATGATAAAACTTTCGCCCATTTTGGGCACGTGGTTAAAGCAGGACAGCAAATACTGCGCTATATTATCGAATGCGTCCGTATCGATCTCGGTATGAAAACTGGAATTGAACTGCCGAACGCTGTAGTGTCCACTCAGAATCCACTGATTATCGGATAACTGACTGATTTCCGGGATCTCATCGTGGTCATATTCATCAAGTATCTCTCCCACCAATTCTTCCAGAATATCTTCCAACGAGATCAGCCCCGAAGTACCTCCATACTCTTCCACCACCACCGCAATCTGTAACTTTCTGCTTTTGAATTGATTGAGCAATGTCTGGATTTTCATATTCTCCGTGACAAACCACGCAGGCCTCATCAGTTCCTTGATCGTGGTCTTATCCGGTTGCAGGATCAGGTCTTTGACATAAATGATCCCGATAATATCGTCGATGGTACTGCGGTAAACCGGGATACGGGAGTATCCGCTCTGAGTGATCAATGCATACAGATCATCCATACTTTGGTTCTCTTCCACTGCCTTGATCCGGACACGCGGCACATAGATCTCGGATATCTCAGCATCCTTGAACCGGAACAAATTGACCAGCATCCGTTTCTCGTGTTCTTCCAAAGGATGGTTGGTATCCTCGCTCTGGATCAGGTCATGAAACTCCTCGCTGGTGATCCCTGTCTCCAGATGGCTTTCCAGTCCCTTCTTTTTGGAGATCAATTTGCTCAGATATTCCAGTAAGAGCACCGGCGGATGAAAGATGACCTTGACTATCCTGACCGGATGACAGACCAACCGCGATATTGTTTGAGGTGATGAGATCGCCACCAGTTTGGGGATTATCTCGCCAAATATCAAGATGATCACTGTCGTGATCAATACTTGTATCGTGATCACGGTTGACAAACTCACTCCGGTATCACTCAAATAATCATTGTGCAGATCCATTGCCATAAGCGCAGCAAATGAGGACAAGGCAATATTGGCAAAAGTATTGCCCAGAAGGATGGTGATCAGCAGTTGGCGCGGACGCCTCAGCAACCGCACTATCAATTGGGATGTGCGGTCTTGGGAGTTTTCTATCTTTTTTAGGAAAAGGCGGGACAGAGAAAACAAAGCCGTTTCCGAACCGGAAAAGAATGCGGATAGAAATAGCAAGCCTAGGATAATCATCACCCTACTGCTGTCCATTAAAAGCGCCTCTGATTATTTTGAGATATCGATTTTCTGTGTTTTCCATAACCTCTTTATCTTGAGAACGGATATGGTCATAGCCCATCAGATGTAACAATCCGTGAACAAATACCTTTATCAGTTCGTCTTTCATACTGATTGAGCCCCTCTGTTTATCTATCTGGTTTATGTCAATGATAATATCTCCCATCAGGACGCCCGGTATCGTTTTTTCGATGCTCCCGTCCCAATCTACACCAAAGGTCAGGACGTCCGTGCCCGAATTATGTCCCCGATAACGGCAGTTCAGTTTCCGCATCTCTTCGCTTCCCACCAGGATCAGACCGATCTCATAACCCTTATCGGGAAGTTCACCATCACGGATGATGTTTGTGATCCTTTCCCAATCGATCATTTCGATCTGGATGCTACTCCGGTTATTGATACTGACCAGTCCCATACTCTTCAGTTCAGTATCGGGTGGGGCTTGTCGTGGTCGCTATCAGGGGGATAGTCCAGACGTTTTCGGTATATGCTTGCGAGGATGGGTGACATACGATCCTTGGCCACAGTCAGATCCCTGATCGTGATAGGAGCATCATCAAATTGACCTTCCGTGATCAATTTGATCGTCGTATCCTTGATTACTCTGACGATCTCGTCTTCCGATTCAAGGTTTTTGGCTTTGGCGGTGGATTCCACGATATCCGCCAGCATCACCAGCACCGCTTCCTTTGAACTGGGTTTGGGTCCATCATAGAGATAGGACTGCAAGTCGATCGGGTGCTGGCTTTTTTCCGCTTTATCCAAGAAGTAACGGATAAAACTCGTCCCGTGATGTTGGCGAATGATATCGATGACTGGCTTGGGTATCTTGTATTTGCGAGCCAGATCGATGCCGTCGCGAACGTGATCCTTGATGATCGTAGCGCTTTCCCGGGGTTCAAGGTTGTGATGGATGTCGTTGCTGTTTTCATTGTTTTCGGTAAAGGCATCCTTGTTCTTCAGTTTACCGATATCATGATAATAACTGCCCACTCTCGCCAAAAGCGGATTGGCGCCGATCGCTTCCGCGGCCTGTTCACTCAAGTTTCCCACTATCAGTGAGTGGTGATAGGTTCCAGCCGCTTCGGTTGACAGCCGTTTCAGCAAGGGATGGTTAAAGTCCAGCAGTTCCAGCAAGGTCTGTTTTGTGGCGCGATGCCAGCGCTTTTCAAAAAAAGGCAGGATAAAGATTAAACCAACGACCGAGAGCACGGAAGAGATGCTGAGCAGTCCGAGATTACCCAAGACCAGTTGGATCCCGTCATTTTTATACAGCGCGAATGCGATCCCGCCAACCATGGAGGCAATGAACAAATACAGCCAGATCATAAAGTATTCCGTCTGTGAATGCATCTTCCTCAGCATCATCACCGTCAACAGCGATGCCACAAGTTTGATCAGCAAGTTATGCATTTCCCCACCCACGAATGGATAGACGAAGATCATGCCGCTGATCGCATAAAACACCCCAAACTCATAACTGATCAAGAGCGCCACCGCGATTACGGTCATGGAAAAAGGTATCAGTAAAGTACTATAGCCCAAAAGAGTATTATTGACGATGGCGATGAGCACGATCAGTACATAGCCGAGATTTACCGGGATCACTTCAAAATACTTCTCCGGATACTTGCGCCGATGGCTCTCCAAATATTGATCGGTCATTAGCATCACCATCAGGAATAGGACAAACAGGCCTATCAGTAACAACAATTGCTCCCATGAGTTACGCCTGCCGAAATAATTACGGTGTGCCCGTTGCAAAGAGGTCAACTTATCCACATCCTCTTCGCTGACTTTGGTATTTTTGCGGATGATCTCCTCATTTCTGAGGACAATGCCCATTTCCAGCGGGATCTCGCTCACGGCTTGATCTTTCATCGCATTGTAGTGCTGTTCGGCTACAACCACGTTTGCACTGACCAATTTGGCGGCGATCTGTTCCATAAATGGCTTCAGTAATGGTCTATCCTCTCTTCGGAGGATAAATTGCAATGCTTCCTCAGAGCTCAGCAAACGGGTGATGGGGATCATCACATAATCGTCGCCCTGCTCAAAGTAGATGCTGTCGCTTCTGATCCCTTGATACACGCCCTGCCCATAGATCCGTGACAGATCGCCCACGAGATCATCATACAAGCGATTCCGGATTGCGGGATAGATCAATGCGCCAATCACTGTCTCATCGAGATCAAATCCTATTTTTCCAAGTTCTGTCCCGATATCCGGGAGATCAGTGCCTGCCTGATGCATGCTAAGTTTAGTAAAGACATCGTCCAGTTTCTTTTTCTGTTCAAATGCATGGTCTTCCGACAAGCGGTAAGGGATCGGCAATTTTGTTATGGTATCGCGCTTCTCGGCTTGATACTGGGCATCTGATTTCAATACAGGAAAATCAAAAGGTGCGGTTATATCGCGATCGGATATCTGACCGGGACGCATGTTCAATTCGGGACGCAAATTCTGTCCGCTGATAAATATCTGATACAATCCGGCGATGAGTAAAGCCGTCAGTATCGCTGCCATCATACTCTTTGTAGTCATGTATTGCATTTTCCCGTGCTGTCGCTTATTGTCAAGCGTTTCCTTGCCAGTTTGATACTTTATTAGAGCGTTGCTCATTGTGGGATCACCTGATACTGGGTTCTCACGCCCGCAATTCCTGGTGATCCCAATATGTGCAATACTCTTTGACACATAGTTTGGATACTGCCATAGAGTCGCCAGCGCTGAATTATTCAATAGTCTGAAGATGATTTAGATTCACCCCGGCCGTGTTTCCCCTGTTGTCCTCCTTGCTTGATAACCTTAGTATAACCTTAGTATAACCTTACGACCGTAAGGTTATACTAAGGTTATGAAGCAGGGAGAAAGTAGGGTATTTCTGGTATTTGATCTCTGAAAACTGCAAATGGCATGTATAAGTTAATTCTGATCACCGTTTCAGCAGATTTGATCACTGTTTTTGCAAATCGGACACCGGCACTCCAACTATTTATTCTCGAGCTCCGAGTAGTTCAGCAGCCCTTAAGCAATAGAATAACAATCCCAACCAAAACTGTTACATAAATCCATGTACCAGTTTTGGAGAGTCCGAGTGGGTTCCACTCAAATGGGTTCAAACTGACCTTACCCCATGGAAACTCATCTTTACTTGGGGAGTTTCTTGTGCGCAATTTTCTGTAAGGAGGCATACAATTATCACAGAATTTTGCTCCTGCATGAATTTTAATTCCACATTTTGGGCACGTAGAGTATCTTTTTACTGGGTTACCGCAATTATTGCAGTATTTTGCAGTATCTGAAAGCTGGGTATTGCAATACACGCA
>CAYZZE010000048.1:0-17598 GCA_964482845.1 uncultured Candidatus Cloacimonadota bacterium | reverse complement strand
AAGGTTATACTAAGGTTATACTAAGGTTATCAAGCAAGGAAGAGGCAAGCGGGATGGCCGCGCAACAGAGGGGATGTTTGGCAGTAATTTGCAGACAAACCTACTTCGTACCTAATTCTATGTGACACATGGATCTATCATCATAAAACTGGTTTTTTTTGAGCTGAGTATGCCTTATTTCAATTGACATATTTCAGCGCTCATACTCTTTGGAATTAAACTGTGATTATTCTATGACATAGATATAAGGAGTATTTATGCCCTACATAGCCAATACCGATGCCGACCGCCAGCAGATGTTGGAAGCCATTGGCGTCAAATCATTTGAGGATTTGATCCGGGCGATCCCAATGGAATTGAGGGTCAAAGGCGATCTTGATCTGGATCCGGCATTGTCCGAACTGGAGATCACCCGCCTGATCCACGAAAAAACCTGTAAGAACATCTGCGCCCAAGCCGCCAATTCCTTTTTGGGAGCGGGCTTATATGACCACTTTGTTCCCGCTGCGGTGGACACCATTATATCCCGACCGGAATTTTTCACCGCGTACACCCCCTATCAAGCAGAAGTAAGCCAAGGCACTCTACAGTATATCTATGAATTCCAGACGATGATCTGTGAACTGACTGGCATGGAAATTGCCAATGCCTCAATGTATGACGGTGCTTCTGCGCTCGCCGAAGCAATCTTGATGGCAGTGCGCAAGAACCGTCTCAAGAAAGCGATCCTGCCGGAAAGCATCCACCCGGAATACGTGAAAGTGATCCGGTGTTACACCGAAGGTATCGGAATAGAATTGATCACCGCCCCCTGCGCAAATGGCGTGATCGATCCGAACGCCCTGGAAGGATTGATGAATGAGACGATCGGTAGCGTGATCATCCAGACGCCAAATTTCTGGGGAAATATGGAGGATGTTTTCGCATTGGAACCGATTGTCCATTCCAATAGCAAAACCTTGCTGATCGCATCAGTCGATCCGATCTCGTTGGCGGTTTTGAGTGCGCCGGCTGAATACAGGGCTGATATCGTTGTCGGAGAGGGTCAAGCCATGGGTAACAGCATGTATTTTGGCGGTCCGCTCTTTGGTTTTTTTGCCAGCAAACTCGATATGGCAAGACAAATGCCCGGACGTATCGTTGGCGGAACCGTCGATCATGAAGGAAAACGCGCTTTTGCGCTTACTTTGCAAGCCCGCGAACAGCACATCCGCCGTGATAAAGCGACCTCCAATATCTGTTCCAACCAAGCATTATGCGCTTTAGCCGCCACCGTCTGGATGAGTTTGATGGGCAGGGAAGGCATACGGGAGATCGCCATCCAATCGACGATCAAAGCCCACTATCTGGCAGACCGCATCAAAGCGCTCGACGGATATTCGCTGGCTCATTCCGCCGCACCCTTCTTTAAGGAATTCGTGATCAATACCCCCATCCCCGCCGCAAAGATCATCCAGAGATTATTGCCCCGCGCCCTCTATCCGGGGGTGGATATGGCTCGCTTTGGTAATGACCGACAATTGATGATCGCCGTGACGGAAAAGAAGAGCAAAGCGGATATGGATGCACTGGTCGAAGCGCTGATGGAGGTGAGAAATGGCTGACATGATATTTGATCTGAGCGTCAAAGGTCGGCGGGGAGTAACCCTTCCCAAACGTGATATCGAAGGCGAGATCCATCAAATCCTGCCGGAAAAGTTCATCCGCAAAGAAGCAGCGGAACTGCCCGAGGTAAGTGAACTTGACGTCATGAGGCACTATATCCGCCTCAGTCATAGAAATCACTTTATCGAAAAGGGTTTGTATCCGCTGGGCTCTTGCACCATGAAATACAATCCCAAGATCAATGAAGCGCTGGTCAGGCACTCCTGCTTCAATAACATCCACCCCTATCAGGCCAATGAGACCCTGCAAGGGACGCTGGAGATCCTCTATGAACTGCAGCGGGACCTTTCCGAGATCTCCGGCATGGCACAGGTATCCTTGCAACCGGTTGCCGGTGCCCAAGGCGAATTTGCTGGCCTGAAGATCATCGGTGCCTATCATATGGCAAAAGGTTATACCAACAAAAAGAAGATCATCCTGCCCGATTCGGCGCACGGAACCAATCCTGCCAGTTGCACGCTCGCAGGATATGAAGTGATAGAATTGCCCTCCCGTGCCGATGGTCGGGTCGATGTCGAAAAACTTAAAGAGGTCGTGACCGATGAAGTAGCGGGCTTTATGCTCACCAATCCCAATACTTTGGGACTCTTTGAATCACAGATCAAGGAGATTTCCGAACTTATCCATGGCGTGGATGGTCTGGTCTATCTGGACGGCGCAAACCTGAATGCCCTGATGAGCATCGTCCAACCAGGCAAGATCGGATTTGATATCCTGCACTTTAACCTGCACAAGACCTTCTCTACTCCCCATGGCGGAGGCGGACCTGGCTGCGGACCGGTCGGAGTGGTAAAAAAACTGGTGCCCTATCTGCCGGTGCCCCTGGTTGATCAAACGGATGGGGAGTTCTTCCTTGATTATGGCCATCAAGATACATCCATAGGCAAGGTGCATACCTTCTACGGTAATTTTGCCATCATGCTGCGCGCCTATGTCTATATCAAGATGCTCGGTCCGGATGGGGTCAGACACATCTCAGAAAATGCCATCATCAATGCCAACTACCTGATGAAACTGATCGCACCCTATTATCATATTGAGCATCAGGAGTACTGTATGCACGAATTTGTTGCCGATGGCACCCTCCAGAAAAAAGAACACGGCATATCCACGCTCGATATCGCCAAACGTCTATTGGACAAGGGATTCCATGCTCCCACGGTCTATTTTCCATTGATCATTAACGAAGCGCTGATGGTGGAACCCACCGAGACCGAAAGCAAACAATCCATCGACAGTTTTGCCACTGCCATGATCGAAATCGCCGAGGAAACTAAGAAAGACCCGGAACTGCTGCATAACGCTCCTTTGACCACGCCGGTCAGAAGAGTGGACGATGCCCGCGCGGTGAAAATCCTTGACATCCGCTATCCGATTGACCGGCAGTAACAATAGCTCCAACCTTCAACTGGTTCACAGTTATGTATATGATTTGATACAAGGAGATGATAAATGAAAAAGACTTTATTGGCATTAATCCTGATCGTACTGATAGGTATCGCGTTTGCCCAAACCATCAAACTCGGTTTTGTCGATACCGACCGGGTATTGTTCTCCAGCAACGAGGCAGCAGAGATCGCCCGCCTCTTCAATCTGGATAAACAGAACTGGACAAATCAAATCCGGCAACTGGATGATGAGATCAAGCAAATGGAACGTCAGTTTGAAATCGATAAGCTAACCAGAAACGAAGCCGCCAAACGCGAAGCACAATCCCGCATCGATACCAAAAAAGCAGATGCCGGCAGGATGCTCGAAGAATACTTTGGTGAAGGCGGAAAAGCAGAACAGCGTTATCGGGAATTGATCGATCCCCTCACCAAGAAGATCCATGACATCATCAGAAAGATCGCTGAGGATGAACGTTATACCATGATCTTTGACGTAAGCATGGGCACCATCCTCTATGCTATCCCCACCATCGACATCACTGAGCAGGTATTACAAGAACTGAACCGGGGCACCCGCCCACCTCAGTCCCCCCAACCCAATCAGACAATGCCTGACTTGGAACCACCCAAACCGAGCGACCCCAACAATACAGGAAGTGAATTTGATATTAAAAGGTAAGTATGAAAGTCTTTAAGACAAGTTTAACGCCCTCTCAAATCGTCTCCTTGACCGGAGGGCATTTTCGTGGTAATGAGCAGGTCGAGCTTGATAATATCGCCGACGTAAGCGAAGCAAATCCGCAATCCATAATCTTTATCGAGTCCGAGAAGTATCTGCAGCGGCTGGTATCCCAGGATGTCGGTCTGATCATCGCTTTGGCGGAGTTTGAGGATAAACTCGCAGGGAGGAATCTGCTTATCACTGATAAACCCTATTTCACCATCCTCCAGATCGCCGATTATATGATCTCAACGGACGAGACCACCGTTGAATGGAGCGTGGATTGTTCCGCCTTGATTGATCCTTCGGTCACCCTGCCCGCCGAAGTGTGCATTGGAGCCAATGTCGTCATCGGCAAAGCCAGTATCATTGGAAACCATTGCATCATAGAGGCAAATAGCGTCATCGCCGATAATTGTATCCTGGGAGAGAATACCCGCATCCATCCAAACGTCACGATCTACGGAGGCACGAGGATCGGTAGTCACGTCAAGATCCATTCCGGTACCGTGATCTCCGCTGATGGCTTTGGCTATATGTTGTTGAACGATATCCAACGCAAAATCCCCCAGATCGGGAATGTGGTGATCCATGATGACGTTGAGATCGGAGCCAATACAACAATCGACCGAGCCACCATCGGTTCCACGGTCATTGGCGAGGGCACCAAGATCGACAATCTGGTGCAGATCGGACACAATTGCATTATCGGAAAGCATTGCATTCTATGTGCTCAGGTGGGTCTCGCCGGCAGCACGGTATTGGGTGATTATGTATATCTGGCGGGACAAGTGGGAGTAGCCGGACACCTGAAAATTGGAGACAGGGCAATGATCGGCGCTCAATCGGGTGTAACGCATGATCTGGCAGCAGATGGCAAGTATTTTGGTTCTCCGGCTCGCGAAGCCAATCACATGAAACGGATTATGGTAGTGGAAAACAATCTGCCAGACATGTATCACGCACTCAAAAAACTTACCAAAGCGGACAAGGAGTCACCATGAGCGACAATAAACACACCATCGGCGCAGAAATTTCATATACGGGGATCGGATTGCATTCCGGCGAAGTTTCCACCATCAGATTCAAACCGGCAGACAAGGATGACGGCATCGTCTTTATCCGTACCGATCTTCCTGACAGACCCGAAATCCCTGCCGACATCGATCACGTGGTCGATATCTCCCGCGGCACGACCATCGGCAAAGGCAGCGCCACCGTTGGAACCATTGAACATGTCCTGGCTGCCATCAAGGGATTGAACATCGACAACATCCGGATCGAGATCGATGGTCCGGAAGCACCGGTAGCCGATGGCTCCACCATTGTCTTCCTGAATCTGCTCAAGCAGGTCGGCGTCATGCCGCAGGATTCGGAACGGATCTATTTTGAGTTTGACGAACCGATCAGTTTATCCTCCCCGGAGGAGAACGTCGATATTGTGATCGTCCCTTCCAATGAACTCAAAGTGACTTTCATGATCGATTACAAACACCCCTATCTGGGAACGCAATACACTTGGTTACCCAGCATTGTGCATTTTGCCAGAGAATTTGCCAGCGCTCGCACTTTTTGCTTTATCAGCGAGATCCTGCGACTCAAGGATATGGGATTGATCAAGGGTGGCTCGCTGGAAAATGCCCTGGTGATCGGAGAGCCGAACATGACTGAGGACGAACTCAATCATCTACGCCAGATTTTTGGCTACACGGATCCCGTGACCGTTTCCTCCGAAGGTATTCTCAATAGCCACAAGTTACGCTATCATAATGAATTTGTCCGTCACAAGGTGGTCGATCTTCTGGGAGATATCGCCCTGCTCGGCATGCCGATCAAAGGACACATCCTTGCCGCTCGTTCCGGACACAAGACCAATGTCGAACTGGTCAGGAAATTACGCCAGATCCAGAAAAAGAACGAACTGCAGCAGATCTATCAGAAAGCCACAACAAGGGATGTCGTCTTTGATATCAATGCCATCATGCGCATCCTTCCGCATCGTTATCCCTTCCTGTTGGTGGACAGGATCACCCAGTTCGTGCCGGATGAAAAGATCGTCGGCATCAAAAACGTCTCCATCAACGAACAATTCTTCCAGGGGCATTTTCCCAATCATCCGATCATGCCTGGCGTCCTGATCGTCGAGGGTATGGCTCAGACCGGAGGGATCATGCTCCTCAACAAACTCGATGATCCTACCAAGTATGTCGCTTACTTTGCCTCGATCGATAACGTCAAATTCCGCAAACCCGTTCTACCGGGTGATACCTTGAGATACGAACTCAGCGTCATATCGCTGAAGCGCTCCTTGGCAAAGATGCACGGCGAAGCGTTTGTAGGTGAGGACAAGGTCTGCGAAGGTGATTTTCTTGCTCGGATCATGGAGAAATAGATGAGCAATATCCATCCCACTGCCATCGTATCGCCAAATGCCATCATCGGAGAGGGTTGCGTCATCGGCGCCTGGTGCTCCATCGGCGATAACGTCGTGCTCGGTGAACGCAATATCATCATGTCACATGTCATAATCGACGGTCACACCACCATCGGAGCCGACAATCGCTTCTTCCATCACGCCGTGATCGGCACCGAACCACAGGATCTCAAATACAAAGGCGAACCAACCCGCCTCAATATCGGGAGTCATAACACGATCAGAGAATTCACTACCATCAACCGCTCCAATCAGATGGAAGAGGATACCAACGTCGGTGACCACAACCTGATCATGGAGTATGTCCACATCGCCCACAACTGCCAGATCGGCAGCCACTGTATCATCGCCAATACCGTTCAACTGGCTGGACATGTCCACGTCCACGACTGGGTGACCATGGGCGGCGTAAGCGGTGTGCACCAATTCGTCAAGATCGGCGCTCATGCCTTTGTCGGAGGCGCATCTGCAGTCAAATTGGACATCGTCCCCTACACCCGGGGTGAAGGCAATCCTTACAAAACAATGGGATTAAATAGCGTTGGATTGATGCGCAAGGGCTTTTCCAATCAAACCATCGCCGCCATCAAAGCGATCTATAACCACTTCTACCGCAGCGGAATGAACGTCTCGCAAGCAATTGACGCCATCGATATTCTGGGAGAACTCAGCCCCGAACAACAAATCTTCCTGGATTTCGTCAACAACAGCGATCGGGGGTTATCCAACTGATTCTGTTGCCAGTATGATACGCCGCAGGGAGCGATCAGAGACCGTTCTCCGGCAAACGCTCAGGTCATTTCCTTTTACTTCGAACACTATAAAGACCATTGAATATGGAGCATTGTTCTTGCGGCCATAAACAAAAGAAAAAGCGTTGCACATACTGGAATCACCAAATTTCGAAAACGTAAAAAAACCATATCGTTTCTCCTTCCAGCGAAGTTAGTAATATGAATGACAGATAGTTTGGATACTCGTTGAGTCAACCGCGCTGAGTTATCTAACGGTCTCAGGAAAATTTAGATTCAAGCGGAATAGTGCTTTCTCCTTAGTCCTCCCTGCTTCATAACCTTAGTATAACCTTACGGTCGTAAGGTTATACTAAGGTTATACTAAGGTTATCAAGCAAGGAGGATAGTAAGTCAACTCTCCGAATCAATCAACGATCTTACCTTACTCGCGAGTATCAGATGAAGCCCAGCTATTTGCCTATGCAGAAATTGGAAAATATTCTGTTCAGCATATCATCCGTAGTTACGATACCTACGATCTCTCCCAAGTGGTCGGCGGCTCTCATCAGATCCAGCGCTACCAATTCATAACCGAGACCATCCCGATGGGTCTGCCAGGCATTTTGGACGACATCGACCGCATTACCGATGGCGTTCAAGTGACGGGTATTAGTGATGAGCGGGCTGTCCTTACGTTCCATGGGCAATGCCAGTTTGTTCAGAATTGCAGCGATAAGGGGATCAAGACCTCTGTCCAGAATGGTGGAACTGGGGACGGGAGATCCGTATATGCTGGCCTTCCTCTCCGTAGCTCCAGAGATATGCGTATTGTATTCTGATTGTATATAGTTATGCCATGTATCCTCATCCGGTATTGCCGTAAAACCGAGCAGGTCACACTTATTTAGGACAAGGATACAGCGCGGGTCATCGGATCTCGTAACCGATTCAGGAAAGCCACCAGGGTCGAAGACATGCAAGATGATATCGGCGTTATCGACGATCTGGCGGGAATGACTGATCCCGATATTCTCAATCACATCATCCGTATCCCTGATGCCGGCCGTATCATAAATCACGGCGGGATAGCCAGATAGCGACACCATCTCTTCAAGATAATCACGGGTGGTTCCCGGATGAGGGGTCACGATAGCACGGTCTTCCTGTAAAAAGGCATTGAAAAGTGATGACTTACCGACATTGACCGCTCCCGTCAGGCAGATGCGGATGCCCTCTCGGATGAATTTACCGCTTTTTCCTTCCGTCAACGCTTGCTGCATCTTCTGAACGATCAAAGCAAATTCCTCTTCGGCAACATCTACGTTCAGCGGCGGCAGATCCTGATCGGCAAAGTCGATCGCCATCTCAAACCTGATCCTGAGGTTGCCTATCATCTCCAGCAATGGGGTAATCCATTGGTATAGTTTGCCTTGCAATTGAGCCAGAGCCGCTTTGCCGGATAGTGGTGTGCGGGCATTGATCAGGTCGTCCACGGCTTCCGCCTGGCTGAGACTGATCCTTCCATTGAGAAAAGCCCGCAAGGTAAATTCTCCCGGTTGTGCCAATCTGGCATGCTTGAGCAGAACGCCCAAAACCCGGTTAGCGATCTGCGGATTGCCATGACAGGAGATCTCGACCACGTCCTCGCCGGTATAACTGTGAGGCTGCCGGAAAATGGTGCAGACCACTTCATCCAATTCCTCGTTATTCTCATCCAAGAATATGCCGTGCAATGCTTTATGAGAAGGAGAGCGCAGGATCTTACCGGGTTTGTCAAAGAAATGGGAGGCGATGGTTAAGGCTTTCGATCCGCTGATCCTGACGACCGCCAATGCCCCATGTCCGGTCGGGGTGGCAAGAGCGACTATATCGTCAAGGATGTGAGTCATTAACGCTTGGGTGCAGTTTTCTGGTTGATCAGGGCAATGATCTGGGGAGTAATTTGGTCGGCGGTCAGACCGATCGCTTTATTGAGTTGGGCGATCGAGCCGTGAGGGATGAACCGGTCGGGGTATCCAAAAGACCAGATCTTTGCCGGGTGGGGATTGAGCAGGTCACGGATGCTGGAGCCGACACCGCCGCGAAGGACATTGGTCTCCAGCGTAAAGATATGCGAGCAGGTCTTGGCGACGCGGATCAATGTCTTCTCATCCAGAGGTTTGATGCTCTGCAGATCGATCAGCCATGGGTCAACACCGCTTTCGGTAAGCAACTGATGCACCTCTTTCGCCAGATGCATTGCGTCACCGCATCCGATCAGAGCGATCTTATCGCCCTTGTGTGCGATGAGCGCTTTGCCGGGGATAAAACCTTTAAGGGCTCTACCTTCGCAAAAAGCAATGCCGCGAGGATAGCGGATGACCACCGGTCTTTCACTATATTGCGCCGCCCACAAGAGCATCGCATCCAATTGTTCGGCGGAAGAAGGTGCCAGGATCACCAAATCAGGAATGTAGGATAAAAACGATATGTCAAAATTGCCATGATGCGTTGCCCCATCCTCGCCGACCAATCCGGCACGGTCAACGCAGAATACCACCGGTAAACTCTGGAGCGCCACGTCATGAATGATCTGATCCAATGAGCGCTGCAGGAAAGTGGAATAGACCGCCACAAAGGGCTTCAATCCTTTGACGGCAAGTCCTGCGGCAAAGGTAACGGCATGCTGTTCGGCGATCCCCACGTCATAAAAGCGTTGAGGGAAGAGTTCCTCAAAAGGCGTGAGACCCGTTCCGGCAGCCATAGCGGCGGTGATCGCAATAATTCTCGGGTCGGTAACTGCCATGCGGCATAGACATTTACCCATTACTTCGGACCAAGATTCCTTGCCGGTGCAGATCGGCTGTCCGCTCTTGCTTTCAAATGGACCGATACCGTGGAAGAGGGATGCGTCTTTCTCCGCCGGCTGGTAGCCCTTTCCCTTGCGAGTCACGAGATGGATCAAAACTGGTCCGACCATATTCTCTTTGGCGCGGGTAAGTATCTCTATGACCTGTTCAATGTCATGTCCGTCAATGGGACCAAGATATTTGAAACCGAGGTCTTCAAAGATGATATGGGGCACGAGGATATTCATCATGGATTCCTCGAGTTTTTGCGCACCAAGAATGAATTTACTGCGCAGGCGTTCCGGTAAACCATGCACTAATTTCCAGATCTGCCCCTTGATCTTGTTGTAGGACTTGCTAGAGAGCATATGTGACATGTATTTTTGCAAGCCGCCCACGTTTTTGGAGATGGACATGGCATTGTCATTCAAGATCACGATCAGGCGATCTTTTTGGAGGTGACCAGCATGATTCAGCGCCTCGAACGACATCCCGCCGGTCAAGGCGCCATCTCCGATAATGGCTACGCTGTAACCACCCTCACCGAGATGGTCGCGCCCGCAGGCAATGCCCAGCGCCGCCGAGATCGAAGTGCTGCTATGTCCGGTGCCAAAGGCGTCATATTCGCTTTCGCTCCGGTTGGTGAATCCGCTCAAGCCGCCATAACTGCGAATGGTCTCAAAACGATTCTGTCTTCCGGTGAGGATCTTCCAGGCATAGGCCTGATGTCCCACGTCCCAAACGATGCGGTCGATAAGAGGATCAAAGACCCTGAGGAGGGCAATGGTAAAATCCACGGTACCCAAACTGGGGGCGATATGTCCGCCACTTTTCGACGTCACGCTCACAATGCGTTTACGCACCTCTTTTGCCAAAAGGGGTAGTTCCGACTTATCGAGGTTCTTGACGTCGGAAGGTGATAATATTTTGTCCATGATCATGTTACGCTCCCTGGATCAAAGTCGTTTGGCGATCTTCATCCGGACGAATCAGGTCCGGGTTTGCCTGCCTTGCTCTCCTCCAGTTTGACGATGATCAATTCGATAATGATCAGGATCAATGCCGATAAAAGCAGTATCTTCCACAGGTCATGCCCCATGCGGGTCTGAAAGATCTGGCTTTGCCAATGTGGCGGAAGCACTTTGAAATCCTTTCTGTTTGAGAGATCAAGGGGTTTATAATCGCTTTCGGTATAATCCGGATTTACCGCCACAAAGCCGACCGTGCCATCCAGAGCGGTACTTCGATAGATGCCTGGTTGTCTGACGGTATGGATGCGGTTGCCAAGTGTCATCTCCATGCCATCGGGATGTTTGAGCGTTTCCGCGGTGATCCTCTCCCCTACTGTGATGCCGGTCACATCTGACTCAGATCTGCCGATGTGTTGCAGGGTCCGATAAGCAAAGACCGGGAAGATGGGGCTGAACAAGAACCGGTTGCGCCTGCTTTCTGGATTGAAGAGCCAGAGCGCTGATTTGCCACGGACGATCGCCAGGGGTCTATTGGCGGCGGAAAGGAGGATGGTTCCCGTGTTGTTCTGGCTACTTTCCCAGTAATCGCTGATCGCATACTGCATGGCTTGACGCTGGTCGATCAAACTGGTTATGTAGTGCTGGCGGTTCACGAAATCCAGGTGGCGTTCCTGACCCTGATAGAGACCAATACTGATCCCGAACTGGTTGCCGAGGTAATTCTTCATCTCGGCACTGAGGGCGTCATACACGGTAAATAGGATTCCCGCTCCCTGGGCGGATACAATTGCCAAGGTCTCCCTCAAACGGGCGCTGAGAGTAATTGGGGCAACACAGACTATGAGGTTATACTGCCTCAGCCGCTCGGCATTCACCGTCTCCGGAGCAAGGATATCCATCCTTCCCTGATCGGTGGCATAGACCGAGAGCATGGAATCCAGCGTCAGAGGGAGACGGTTCCTGTCCGTAATGACGGCAATCCGGGGATTGATGTAAAATGGAAAGGCAAAGTAACTGCGGTTGTCATGGGTCAGCCGATCATCCAAGATCTCGATCAAACCTGCCTGCCAGCCGTCACTTCTGATCTCGACCGCTATCGTTTCGGTCAGCCGTTGCCGTGGTTCCAGCGAGACAAATTTCTCGGCTACTTTACTGCCATTTAGTTCGGCTTTGACCAATATGTCACTTCTTGAGGTTGCGCCATAATTGATCAATTCAAATTCGATCAATTGAGTGCGGCTGCGTTCAACCAATTGAGCCACCGGTCTGGCATTGAGACAAGCGATATTCTCAAATGCACCGGTTCCCGACCAGGGGATGATCCGAATCGGATATTGGGTTTTAACCGGCAGTTCCCGCTCCTGCAAATCGCTGATAAAGTATAGTTCACGATTCTGGAGTTGGGTGTCGGAAAGTTTCGATTCCGCCAAAACGATCATCTTCTCCAGCGGCAAAGGCATGTGGCAGATCTCGATGTCATCGATCAGGTCATCCGGGATCGCTCCCGAGTAGACCTGGCTGTGCAAGCTATTCCAGTCATGATCGGAAGTCACTAGGATCAGCCGGTCTTGGATCGTAGCTTTACTATTTATCTGGCGGATAGTGTCCTGGGCTTTTTGGAGGTAGGAATGCGTGTCCACCAGATAATCCATGCTGAATGAAGTATCAAGGATGATGGCAAGGGCGGTAGGGGGATGCTTGGCTGATGGTCTGAGCCGGTTTGAGTGCAGGATCGGTCTTGAGGCAGCCATAACGACAAGCAGGATGATCAGCATCCTTATGATCAGGAGCAGGACGTTCTTAAGCCGAGAGCGGTTCTGCTGTTTGTCCTTGCTCATAACGATGAATCTGATGGTGGAAAAGATGATGCGCGGCGGTTTCTTTTTTGCCACCAGCCAGATCATCAGGGGAATCACCGTTGCGGCAGCAAAGATGAGTAAGCCGGTATTGAGAAAAGACAATTGAAACATAATGTTTTACATACTCAGAGCGATGGAAAAAAGGTATCTACTGTCTTTGAGCCGCATGCCTGAATTGGTCATGGAAAAGTCAAACCGGAAGACATTATAGTTGTATCCCGTGCCCAAAGTGTAATGGATATTATCAGTGCCGTGGAAGTTTTGACTGTAAAGACCGGCACGCAGGACGATATTCTGAGAGATCAATCTATCGGTAGCAAAATCCTGGCTTTCCCATTCCCAATCCTGGGTCAATCCTAAATGAAACGTAGTTTCAGGTGTTTTGGCAACCTTGCCTTGCACTCCGCCCAATAAACTGAGTCCACCGCTTTGGTATTCGAAGCCCAAGGCGGCACGACGCTGGATCGGCTCGGGGTCATAACTCTCCCAATACAAGCGGGAAAACAGATCATAGATGCATCCTCCCCAGGTGAACTTCTCCTGCCTGACCAGGAAGCCCAGATCACCAGAAAACCCTTTGACCTTGTTATCGATAAATGCTTCCCGGATAAACTGGTTATTGTGAAAATTCTCGCGCAGATAGACCAGCCGTCCGGTCACATATTTGAGCGTGAGTCCTGCGCTGATATGTTCATATTCATTATCCTTTGCTCCCACCGTCATCTGGAAACTATCCAGTTGATAATCATAATACTGCGTTTCATCACCGGCTTCATTCCATTCACTGATATGGATCGATGCAAGCGGCTGATATGCCCAGCCGACATTCTTGCTAACCACAGAGAAATAGCCGAATTGCTTTGCTTTGAGAACATTACTAAAGCGCATCGCCTGCAGGAAATCGAGATCTTCATCGTTTCCCAACCGAAAGGATGAGGTAACATATGTTGCCTTGTTATCAGCAAGCAGTGCAGGATTGCTGCTGGCAGCAAAATAATCGCCCATTTTGGTCAGATTCAATCCCCCCATCCCGATGGCTATCGGCGAAACGTTGTTCTCCGGGATCCTGTAGTCATACTCAGTGATCGGCAAGGGATAGGACTGTGCTCCCAAACCCAATAGGGACAGGCAGCACATAACGATGAACATAATTTTGACCATATTATTTCTCCGGCAATTTATGATAAATGAGACCAGCGAACCAATATAGCAAAGGAGCGATCAAGACCCCTGCCACCATATCGATAAACCAGTGATAATGAAGAAATACCGTCGCTATCGACAGAAACACGCAGATCATAAGCAGAATCACCCCCAGCCGTTTGAGGCGCTGAAGAGCGGAAAAACTGAGGATCAGAGCGATGATCACATGCGAACTTGGAAACGCGCCGCCCCAGTGGTCGCTCGTCCGGTAGATCGTTGCCATGATCCAGCCAAAGATCCAGCCCCGGTTCTCCATCGTGAGTGCATGCGCTTCGGGCAGATAGCGCCCTCCCACCACCGGCAACAAAGCAAAGAGGAAATAGCACACATAAAAGGAAAACGTCACCGTAAAGATCAATTTGTCAAACACTTTCCGGTCACGGAAATAGAAATAAACCGGCAGACCTGCGATCATCGGGTAATAGCAGAAATAGGCAAAACTCATGATCTCTTGGATCCATGCCTGATCCAATACCATCCCCCATCTCATCGACGGAAGATATCCAAAAAGGGCATGATCCATCCGCATGAAAAACAGATCAAGATAATCTGTGAAGATGATCCGGTTGAACACATGCAGAGAGATGAAGAAATACCCAAAGAGACCGATCGGATAGACGCTGCGCACAAAGTGTAATATCCTGCTCATCCATGATGTCTCCCCCCATTTGATCCGACTGAAACCTTCAAACCATGCCAGCAGCAAGATCCCCGAGATGATGGAAACATAGACAGGCAGATGAGTTTGCGGCGAGTGGGCACGAAACCATCCTGCACCCATCAACAGGATCACCCAGAAGCAATAACCCAGTGTGATAAAGTCCAGTTTCCCCAGCTGAAACAATGGGAATTGGCAGTTATCAGCCGATCGTTTTATCATAAATCCTGTATGTCTTGTAGGGTTTTGCGCCCAGCATTTCAGCCACTTGCATCATCCGGGTATTGTTTTCCAAGACCCAAGAGAATTCTGCTTTGTAATAACCCTTGGGCAGACCATATTTATATGAGTGATAATAGAATAGCGTATCGATCCCCCGATTCTGATATTCCTTGATTACGCCCATTGTCATCACCCGGATTGAGGATATCCTGCGCTTGGCGATCAGCGCTTTGATGATTGTAAAGGGATTAATCCTGCCCTTCATCACTTTGAGCACTTCGTTAAAATTCGGCATAGCCAAACTGAACCCCGCTGGTTTGCCATTGACCTCTGCGATCAACACCAATTGCGGATCGACCAAGGGCAATAGCATCTTTACCGTGTGATCGAATTCTGCCTTAGTCATAGGTACGAATCCCCAGTTATATTCCCATGCCCTGGTATAGATCTCAAAAACCTTTTCGATATCGCGTTTCAAATTTTCCTTATCCAGATGCCGAATCTGGTGCCCATAGCGTTTCTGGATCAATTGCGCAGCCCGCTCCACTCTTTCGGGGATAACTTTGTGGTCGCTGTAATAGGCATACATATCCATCGCTTTGACCAAGCCATTGCTCTCATAAAGGTTCTGGTAACAAGGCGGATTATGGGTCATCATCACATAGGGCGGAGTGTCAAAACCATCGATGAGAAGTCCAGCTTCGTCATTGATCGTAAAGTTTATCGGTCCGCGCATCGTATCCCTTCCTCGTTCCCGGTTCCACTGATATGCCTGATCAAAAAGAACATTGGCGACATCCGGTCGATCCTCTGATTCAAAAAAACCAAAGAACCCGCATTTATCGTTATGTTCCTTGTTATGCTGGGTATTGGTGTGGGCAGTGATTCTGCCCACCACCCGATCATTTTCCATGGCAAGGAAGAGTTGTGCCTCCGAGTGTTCAAAAAAGGGATTGTGATGTGGATCAAAGAATTTCTTTTGTTCATTGATCAAGGGCGCCACCCAGCAGGGATCCTTCTTATACAGCCGGTAAGGCAGCATGATAAATTTTTTTAGTTGACCCTTGGTCTGGACGGGAATAACCTGGACCATAACCTCCTCCCCTTTCAGATCTCACCCAAACGCTTGGAGACGATCACATTTAACCCGCCCATCAATACCACTATCCCAAACATAAAGGCAAAGGAGTAACTGGGCTGGGTCTTTATGTATTGCGGTATAAAAGATTGCATGATTTGCATCAGGATCAAAGGCAAAACTACGATCAAATACTGAGCGAAGCGGATCTGTTTGAACCACATGACGATCAGCATTGCCAAGACCGCCGTGAACAACATCGGCAAAAAACAGATATAAGCCATGAAACCCATAAAGGTAAAGATCCCGCGCCCACCACGAAAGCCATGTACCAGCGGAAGACAATGGCCGATCAACATCGCCACGCCGAAGACAATGATCATCTCCGGACTGCGCAGCGAGCCGATACCTTCCATCTCCAAGTATATATCACCCACTCTAAGCAAATTATCCAATAGCAGCAGATAGAGATAACTCTTGCTGACATCGATGGCACCGACCAATAAACCCAGCGGTTTACTGACGTTCTGATAGATGTTTTCCGTGTCCGCCAGGCCCGTTCCCACCCGATAGATATTGAGCGAACGAAAACTCTTTGCCACCACCCGTGCCGCAGAAAAACCGCCATACATATAGGATAGCGCTACCAACAAAAATCCAAGCAGATAGATCATTGATTCCCCTTTATCCTTGACCCGAAGAAAGCACTGCCGATCCGAAGGCAATTTGATCCCTCTTCGAGCGCTACTTCAAAGTCGTCGGTCATACCCATTGAAAGAATACGCATATCCACATTTGGCATCTTCATCCCTACCGCTTCATCAAATATCCGTTTCAAAGTCCGGAAGCAGCCACGGTTCTCCTGAATATTACCGCTCAAAATCCCGATCGTCATCAGACCTTTCACCCTGAGATGTGTCAATTTGCTTACATAAGATATGAGATCTATCGCCCGTTCCGGACTTACTCCGCTCTTGCTATCTTCTTTACTGGCATTTACTTGGATCAATACATCCTGGGTGCGTTGGCGCCTGATGCAGGCAGCATCAAGTTTTTGCGCCAGGTGTTCCGAATCCAGCGAATGGATGAGCCAGGGCTCCAGATCCAGCAAGGCATTGATCTTATTGGACTGTAGATGGCCGATAAAATGGAACTTGAAAGCCGTAGCTTGGATCAGGGGGATCTTTTCTTTCGCTTCCTGAACCCGGTTTTCGCCAATATCGGTGATCCCAAAGTTCAAGGCAGCGTCGATCACCTCCACCGGATGGCTCTTGGTAACCGCCACGACCGTCACCATATCCGGATCCCGGTGGTTTCTGATCAGGGTTGATCTGATCCTTTCCAGCGTCTGTGAGATACTCTCATGGATCTCAGTCATCCATTCTCCTTGCCGTCATTTTATAAGATCTATGCAATACGTTCATGGATTCATGCGGGCTTGTGGTGTCAAGGACAAAGTGCATTTTCCCCGCTCTGCCCGCTTTATCCTTCGAATCGCTTTAACTCGTACTCGCTTCGAGATCGCTTCGAGTACTCGAGGCAAACCTGACGTAAAAGTGATGCGATCCATCGGGAGAGATGCAAGTCCCGGTCGGGTTAAATCTAGTTAAGAGCGTTGCACATACTGGAATCACCAAATTTCAAGAACGTGAAAAAACAATATCGTCTCTCCTTCCAGTGCAGTTATTAAATGTCGGATAGTTTGGATACTCGCTGAGTCAACCGCTCTGAGTAATTCAACGGCCTCAAGAAGGTTTAGATTCAAGCGGAATAGTGCTTTCTCCTGAGCGCTCCCTGCTTCATAACCTTAGTATAACCTTACGGTCGTAAGGTT
>CAYZZE010000047.1:0-17689 GCA_964482845.1 uncultured Candidatus Cloacimonadota bacterium | reverse complement strand
TGGGCAACTGTGTGGGAGAGTAGGTCGCCGCCATCGCCGACGCCCCGTCGTTTTTACATCGCTTTATCCCCGCATAGGGGAGATGGATCACTCCGTGAGATTGATCTGCCGGGATTTGAAGCCGTAACCGAGGACGTCGTTGACATCGGTGACGATCATGAAGGCATCGGGATCGAGGTCTTTGACGATATCGGTCAATTGCGGCACCTGCCGGCGGTTCAGGACGCAGAAGATGACCTTGATAGGGCGTTGGCTGTAACCGCTGACTGCATCGAAGAGGGTGACACCGCGCTCCAGTTTGTCGAATATCTGTTGTCTGATCTCCTGCATCGCCTCACTGATGATATAGACACCTTTGATGTAGGGGAGACCTTCGCTGGCGAGATCGGTGATCTTGGTCGTGATAAAGAGGTTCACGTAGCCCCAGATGATCAGTTTTAGATCTTGGAAAACGAGTCCCACGCTCAGGATAATCAAGGTTTCCACTATCCAGTATCCGGTGCCGATGGAGAGTCCGGCTTTTTGTTTGATCAGCGCGACGGGGATGTCGGTACCGCCGGTGGAGCCGCGAAAACGGAACATCAGTCCGATACCCAAGCCCAAAAGTACGGAGCCGGCAATGGCGGAGAGGTAGATATCCTGCGGATCAAGCATGGCGATCACCTGCCTGCCATCCACCTGATGGATGTGTTTGCTGATATTATCGATGATCCCCAAGTCTGCCAGATTGCGCAGGTTAAAGAAATCGGTCATCACTGCAGTGAGCAGCATGCCATAGACGGATTTGCCGCCGAAGGATCGACCGATGAAGATAAAACTGATGACAAAGAGCGGGATATTGAGGACGATCATCGTCATCCCGACCGGGAAACCGGTAAAGCGGAATACGATCTGGGAGATGCCTGCCACGCCGCCGGGAGCGATGTTGTAAGGGATCAAAAACCAACTGTAAGCCATCCCGAATAAAGCGGCGGTAAAGATCATCCCGATATAGCGCTGGATCTCACGGCTGAGCAAAGCCCGGCGATCGGTCTTGTTCATAGTTCTACTCCTAATTGCTTGACGAAATCGGTGCATCAGATTTCATGACCGCTCTGACTATATTATCTGACAAAGGAACACAATGAAAGCAGATATCAGATTAAACGGCACCAAACACACACTTCTGGAATTGGACGAGCCACGCACGATCAGCGCTCTCATCACGGAGACGGCAATCGACAAATCCAGAATATTGTCCTACAAAATCGACCATACCCAACATGTCAACGAGGATTATCTCATTGACCGCGAAACGCTGATCAATTGCATCTGTTTCGAGCATCCGGAAGGCATGCGGATCTATCAGGACTCTGCCATCTACATCCTGGCAAAAGCTTTTTATAACGTATTCGGCAGCCAGCACACGATGGTGATCGAACACTCCATCGGTGACGGCGTCTATGGCGAGGTCTTCAATACCGAACGCTTTACGGAACAGGACTGTGCCCGCATCAAGCAGGAGATGCTGACCATCGTGGAAAACGACATTCCGATCGAGCCGATCGATGTCAAGCCCAGCGAGGCATATAATATCTTTTCCACAATGGGACGGCGGGATATCATCAAAAACATCACCCAGACCTATCAGGAAAGGGTGCGCGTCTATCGCTGCGGCAAGTATTATGATTGCTTTATCCGCCCTCTGGCAGACCGCACGGGGAAGATCAAGGTCTTTGACCTGATCTTCCATGCACCGGGTTTCCTCCTGCGTTTCCCTTCCGGTAAAGCATGCAATATCTGCCTGCCCTTCAGTTTCCCCCGCAAACTCTTTCGCCTGCATCAGGAGCATGACAAGTGGCTGAGCATCCTGAACGTTCACTATATCAACGATCTCAACGTGCTTACCCAGGATTATGACATCTCACAATTCATCCTCGTGGAAGAAGCGTTGCATGAGAAGAAAATCGCCGAGATCGCCAGCGAGATCGTAAAGAACAAGGACCTCAAGATCATCCTGATCGCCGGTCCCTCCTCTTCCGGCAAGACCACCTTCGCCAAGCGCATCTCGGTGCAACTCCAGGCATGCAAGGCGAAGCCGATCGTTCTCGGTATGGATGATTATTTCCTCCCACGCGACCAGACGCCTCGCAAAGAAAACGGTGAGTATGACTTTGAGTCCATCCATGCGCTTGACCTGCCCTATCTGAACCAGCAACTAACCATGCTGCTCAGAGGCGATCAGGTCGAGATCCCGCGCTATGACTTTCGCAAAGGCGTCCGTAAACGCACCAACCACGTAGTCAAACTTGCGCTGGACAATATCATCATCATTGAAGGCATCCATGGACTGAACGAACAACTCACCGCCTCCATCCCCGCAGCCAATAAGGTCAAGATATATATCAGCGCACTCAACCAATTGAACATTGACAACCACAACCGCATCCCGACCACGGATTGCCGTCTCATCCGCCGCATTGTTCGTGATTACCAATATCGCGGCTACACGGCAGAGGAGACCATCACTCGCTGGCGGGACGTCCGCGACGGCGAAGAGGTTAATATCTTCCCCTATCAGGAGAATGCGGACTTTATGTTCAACAGCAGCTTGACCTACGAACTCGGCGTCCTCAAGAAACATGCCTGGAAACTTCTGCTCTCTGTGTCCAAGACATCGACTGCATATATGGAGTCACGGCGTTTGCTATCGCTACTCAGCCACATTTATGACATCCCCGATGCGCTGGTGCCTTACAATTCCATCATCCGCGAATTCACCAACGGCAGTATTTTCCGCTATTAAAGGGATAGTCATGAACAAAATCCGCATCCTAACCGAAGATGTCCGCAACAAGATCGCCGCAGGAGAAGTGATTGAGCGTCCGGTCTCCGTCGTCAAGGAACTGGTGGAAAATGCTCTCGATGCCGGAGCCACTGCCATCACGGTCAGCATCGAAAAGGGTGGCAAAGACCTCATCCAGGTCAGCGATAACGGCTGTGGGATGAGCGAGGATGATGCCGTGCTCGCTTTTGAGCGGCATGCTACAAGCAAGATCAGGACAGTGGACGACATCATCAGAATCGGCAGTTTGGGCTTTCGTGGCGAGGCATTGCCCAGCATCGCTTCGGTCAGCCGCCTGACCATGATCACCCGCACCGCTGAAGATGAGACCGCCACGCGCATTGAGTTTTCCGATGGACGCTTGCTTGAGGTGAGCCAGACCGCCGCCAATGCCGGCACTACCATCACAGTCAAAAGTCTATTCAAAAACATTCCCGCCCGCCGTAAATTCCTCCGCACCGATACCACCGAACTCCAGCACATCCTCAAGTACTTTCACTATCAGGCGATCATGTATCCCGCGGTCAGTTTTCGCCTGATCGGTGAAGGACGCGAGAAGGTAAACTACATCGCCTGTTCAGACCGGCATCAGCGGCTCGGCGACGTCTTTGGCAGCGGCTTTTTCAAAGAGGATATTATCCCCATCGACCTCCAGATGGATGATTATACCATCAACGGCTACATCCTCGGACTGGAAGAGCGGCGCGAGAACCTGCTGGACTTTCAGTATACCTTCGTCAACGGCAGATACATCAGCGACAAGACCATCCGCCACAGTATCCGCAAGGCGTACGAACCTTTTATCCTCAAGACCCGCTTCTGGCAGAAAGGCACCACCCCGCCCTATGTCCTCTTTATCAGTATCTCGCCGGATCTGGTCGATGTCAACGTCCATCCGGCTAAACTGGAAGTCCGCTTCCGTGATCCGCAACGCCTGCATTCATTTGTCCTCAATACGCTTACGAATGCCTTGACCTACTATGAGAACGCCAAATTCGCCTCCGCCAAAGCCAAATTCACCCACCCCGTCGAATTCCAGAAACCCACCTTTGTGGAAACGGAACTGTATAAACACAACATCGAGATCCCCCGCTTTTCCACCTACAAAAAGGACTTTGAGAAACTCTATCAGGATGAGGCAATCGCTCCCGAACCCGCTGCCCAGCCATCGATCATTTCCGTTCATAATACTCAGCAGGCAGAGGCTTCGGAACAGGTGGATCTCTTTCCCGACCTGCCCAATGACAGTTTTACTTTCCCGGCGCTCAGCCGCAACGAAGAGGACTACGTGAATCCCTGGCAGTTGCATAACTCCTACATTTTTGTGCAGATAGAGGATGGCTTGGTGATCATCGACCAGCACGCCGCGCACGAACGCATCATATATGAAAAGATCCTGCACCGCGCCGAAGGCACCCCGCCCATGCGTCAGAAACTGATCCTGCCGCTCGTCATAGACATCCCGCCCATCATCGAACCCCTGGTCAACGAACTGGTCGATAAGAACCTGGAACTGCTCGAGAAGATCGGTTTTACGCTCAAACGCTTCAGCGGTAATTCCCTTGTCGTCGAAGAAGTCCCCGCCGAACTCAGCGACTGGCAAAGCGGACAGATCTTTATCGACATCCTGAAACAACTCGACGAGGAACTGGATACCGATTCCGATTACCGGGTTGGATTGGCAAAATCCATCGCCTGCAAGGCAGCCATTAAAGCAGGAAAAAAACTGAGCAAGCGGGAGATGCTGAACCTGATCAACGATCTCTTTGCCTGTGAAACGCCATTCTTCTGTCCTCACGGCAGACCCTTGATGATCAAGATGACCCTGCAGGAATTCGAAAAGCGCTTCAAACGTCTCCTATGATCCCGCTGATCACCATCGAAGGCGCCACAGCATCCGGCAAGTCCGCGCTTGCCATTGCTCTGGCACAAGCACTGCAGACCGAGATTATCTCTGCCGATTCACGTCAGGTTTACCGCTTTCTCGATATCGGCACTGCCAAGCCCTCCGCTTCAGAATTGCAGTCTGTCCCCCACCACCTGATCAGCATTATCGATCCTGACCGGAACTACAGCGCCGGACACTTTGCCAATGACGCCGCATCCCTTGTCAATGACTTGCATCGCTGCTCCCGGATACCCATTGTCTGCGGCGGCACGGGATTATATGTCCGATCGCTTTTGGGCGGGCTATTTGAACTCAATACCGATACTCGCCTGATCAAAGAGGATCTGATCCGCCGGGCGGATAACGAAGGTATTGAAATGCTATACCGGGAATTGCAGGTAATCGATCCGCTATTTGCCGCCCGGATCAGTCCCCAAGACCGCCAGCGCATCATTCGCGGGTTGGAGGTTTGGATCGCCACCGGCATCCCTCTATCCGATCACTGGCGGCGGCAAGAAAATAAACAACCCTACTACGCCTTCCGCATCCTGCTCGCACCGGATCGGGAAATACTCTACCGGCGGATCAATATCCGGGTGACGGAAATGATTGATAGAGGTATCTTGGACGAGGTGCACGACCTCCTGGCAAAAGGTTACGATGCGGCTTCCCCAGGATTGAACACCTTGGGCTACAAAGAGTTACTGCCATATTACGGCGGAGTTGAGCCCTTGGAGAATTGTCTTGATCTCATCCGCCAACATACCCGCAATTTTGCCAAAAGGCAATTGACTTGGTATCGAAAATGTAATTTCCATTTGACATTGACCTCTCCGGACCTTAATATATCCGATGTGACCACCGCTTTGTGCGGTTATTTTCAAATCTAAATATGTGTTTGGGGAAGTAAAATGAATATTGTTGCCCGGGTGATCAGTTATGAGATCACCGATTGTGAATACCGGCGGGAGATCACCAAACTCCGGCGAACCAGGAACAATCATCACCGGAGTATTGAGAAAGATGCGCTTGACAAAGTGATCGACCGCTATCTCCTGCTCCACGAAGCCATCGCAAACGGATTTGAAGTCACCGATGAAGAGTATGAGGATTTCCTGCTGGAGATCATCGAATGCTTTGAATCTCCCGGGGATTTTGAAAACTCTCTATTCGTCGAGGGACTGAACGATAGTCAGATCGAGTGTTTGCTCAAAAACAAACTCCTGATCAAGAAATTCATCAACCACCTCTGTCCCGATACCTGCGACATAACCGATGAGGAACTGCACGAATTTTATACGGCTCAACAAGAATACTTTACCCGCGAACCGGAAGTGCGCGCTTCACACATCCTCATCAAAGGCAATGACGCCACCGCCGAAGCCAAGGCGAGACAGATCTATGACAGTATCCAATCTCCCGCCGATTTTCACCGTATCAGCGACACCTACTCCGATTGCCCCAGCAAAGCAAAATGCGGAGACTTGGGATATTTTACCCGCGGCATACTGATCCAAGAGATCGACGAGGTCGCTTTCAAGATGAAGATCGGCGAGATCAGCCCGCCCTTTACTTCCCATCACGGCTACCATATCCTTATGCTCACCGATATCCACCCCGCCCAATGCGTCGCCTTCGGAGATATCAAAGACACCCTCATCGCCCGCCTCGCTCATATCAAAAGAGAACTCAAACTTAAGCAATTCCTCAATGATCTCCGCCAAAAACATCAGGATCAGATCGACATCTTCAAGCCGGAACAGAAGTAAACAGACACTCATCATGCATAAGGAGACCATTGCACATAATGGGCTCACCAGAGATTGAGATCTTGAGAAAGTAATATAATCAGTGTTACGGCAATCATATGTCAGGCGGTGGTTTCAACCACCGTTGCGGATCGTGAGAGTACATACAACCCTACTGGGTTTTTAGGCAAAGTGAGGACTTCAGTCCGAACGAGAGACATATGCCGGCCCACTAAAAAAGGAGCCCTGTCCAGCGAGAGGGGATTTCTCTCGGTCTAAAGTCCGCCAAAGATCCGGATGCCCTTGCGGGGTGATCGGTAGAGGCGTTCCTCATTCCTCGCCTCAAATCCTGAGTGTCGGTCAGATCAGCCAACTAATTGTAAGTAAAGGTCATAGAATATCTATTCGCCCACCCGGCATTGTATCTCCAAACCCATACTCCCGTCTTCTTCCCTGCTTCATAACCTTAGTATAACCTTACGGTCGTAAGGTTATACTAAGGTTATACTAAGGTTATCAAGCAAGGAGGAGAGAAGCAGGATGCAAGGGGCATTCATTTTCGCTTGACGGATATGGCAGAGGAGAAGAGAAGGACATATTATGTCGATAATAGTGAAAAAATTCGGTGGAACCTCGGTGGGAAGCATCGAGCGTATCCGCAATATAGCCAGAAAGATCGCTTCTTCTCATCAGCCGGGAGAACAGATCGTGCTGGTCGTATCCGCCATGGGTAAGACCACGGACGAGCTTTTCTCGCTGGCCTATCAGATCAGTCGTCATCCGTCACGGCGGGAAACGGATATGTTGCTTACGGCGGGCGAACGGATCAGTATGTCGCTCTTGTCCTTATCCTTGCAGGAAGAGGGTTTTTCGGCCATCTCATTCACCGGATCGCAGAGCGGGATCATCACCGATACCAGCCACGGCAATGCACGGATCATCAGGGTAAATGCCTTTCGCATCCACGAGGAACTGGACAAAGGCAATATCGTTATCGTCGCCGGATTCCAGGGCGTGAGCACTTTGAAGGAGATCACTACCTTGGGCAGAGGCGGATCCGATACCTCGGCGGTGGCGCTGGCTTGCTATCTCAAAGCCGATAAATGCGAGATCTACACGGATGTGGACGGCGTCTTTACCGCCGATCCGCGCTTGGTAAAAGACGCAATGCCATTGCCCAGCGTGGATTATGAAACGATGCTGACGCTGGCGTATAACGGCTCCAAAGTCCTGCATCCGCGGGCGGTGGAATTTGCCTACAAATATCGCATCCCGGTGGAGATCAAATCATCGTTCACCTTTGACGCGGGAACTACGCTCAGCGGCGGGGAGTTATTGGAAAAAGGTAAGATCATGGAAGAAAAAAAGATAAGCGCTATATCCCATAAACATGACTTGGTGGCCATCACCATCGGCGGCGGGCATAAAGCGGCGGATTTGCTTGCCAATCTGGCAATTGAGGTTTTCAAATACCGGATCTCGGACGCGAAGATCACGCTATTTATTGAGGACAAATATCAGAGCGAGATCGAATACCGGTTGCAGATCGATCAGATCCAGCCCCTGCAGGTGGAACCAGGTATCGGCTTTGTGATCCTGGTGGGCATTGGCATCAATCTGGATATGCGGATCATGGCGCGCTTGCTGAAACTGACGGCGGATCGGCAGATCAGGTCTATCACCCACAGCGACAAGACGATAGAACTGGAGATGCCGACTGCGATGGTGACGGATTGGGTGCAGCGGCTTCATCAAGAACTTATTGAGGGGAATCAATGAAATATCTGGTTACCAGTGCGTTACCTTATGCCAATGGCAAATTGCACGTCGGACACGTAGCGGGGGCTTATCTGCCCGCCGATATCTTTGTCCGCTACCTGCGTCTCAAAGGCGATGATGTGCTTTATATCTGCGGAACCGATGAACACGGGACGCCGATCTCGATCAGTGCCGATGCGGCGGGCGTTACGCCTGAGGAGATCGTTCAGCGGTATCATGACCTGATCAAGGAGGGATTTGACGGGATCGGCATTGAGTTTGACAATTTTTCCGGCACGGCAAGACCGCCGCATCACCAGTTGTCACAGGAGTTTTTTACCAATTTGTCCGAGCGGGGGCACGTCGAACCCAAAGATACGATGCAGTTTTACTGTGAGCATGACCGGCGTTATCTGCCGGATAGATATGTCGAAGGCACCTGTCCTAAATGCGGGGCAGATGGTGCACGCGGCGACCAATGCGACAAATGTGGCCAGATCTATGATACGAATACTGTGGTGGAACCGCGCTGTAAGATCTGCAGCAACACACCGGTGATCCAGCCGACGCGACACTGGTTCCTGCATCTGGAACACTACCGCCAGCGGCTCAAGGACTGGCTTGAACATAAAACCGACTGGAAGGAAAGCGTGCGCAGTTTTATTCTCAACCTGCTTGATCAGGCGTTGGTGGAACGTTCCATCACCCGTGACCTGACCTGGGGCGTACCGGTTCCCCTGCCGGAAGCGTCGGGCAAGGTGCTTTACGTCTGGTTTGATGCGCCCATCGGGTATATTTCCGCGACCGTGGAATGGGCGGATCGGATCGGAGAACCGGAACGCTGGAAGGATTATTGGCTCGATCCCGAGACGCGGCTGGTGCACTTCATCGGTAAAGACAATATCATCTTCCATGCCATGATCTGGCCTGCGATGTTGATGGGACAGCGATCGTCATATTGCCTGCCCTATGACATACCGGCAAATGAATTTATGAACCTCGAAGGGCAAAAGATCTCCACCAGCCGCAATTGGGCGATTTGGGTGGATGAGGTCGTCAGGGACTTTGACGGTGAATACCTGAGGTATTATCTGGCGGTCAATGCTCCCGAAAGCAAAGACACGGATTTTGCCTGGAAGGACTTTCAACACAAGGTCAACGGCGAATTGAACAACGTCCTGGGCAATCTGATCAACCGCGTCCTCGTCTTTGCCCACAAACACTTTGGCGGCGTGATCCGGCGCATGGGCTCCGATGCGGAAGCCGATGAAGCGCTCAAAGTGGCGACAGATCTGTTTCATGAGATCGATACCGCTTACCGCCAGTATCAGGTGCGGCGCAATACCAGGCAGATCATGGATATCGCCCGGCTGGGCAATAAATACTTTGATGAATCCAAGCCCTGGCAAATGGTGAAGAGCGATCCCGAAAAAGCCATGCGGACGCTTTTTACCTGCCTGCGGCTGATCAATATGATCGCGGTGGCTCTAACTCCGATCCTGCCCAAAAAGATGGATAAACTGAGGAAGATGTTGTCACTACCGGCGGTCTCGGCATGGAAGGAAGGTCTGGCGGATCTACCGGAGGAAGTGAAGATCAAAGATGTGGCGACGCTTTTCAACAAGATCGAGGACAACGCAATCGAAGAGCAACTACACAAACTCATCAGGCAATCCAAGACGGAGGTCTCAAACCTGCCTCCTCTCAAAGACTGCATCGCCTATGACGCCTTTGCCCGTATGGATATTCGCATCGCTTATGTGATCTCTGCCGAGCGCGTGCCCAAGACCGATAAATTGATGCGGCTTAAGGTGGATATCGGTATTGAACAGCGCGAACTGATCGCCGGCGTTGCCGAACACTATGAGCCTCAGGAGATCATCGGCAAAAAGCTCGTGATGCTGGTCAATCTCGAATCACGCAAGATCAGAGGCATCCTCTCTCAGGGCATGATCCTCTGTGCCAATACCGAAGACGACCTCGCTCTGCTCTCGCCGGTCAAGGATATGCCGCCGGGAACGGTCGTATCCTGAAGTTCGTATTATTATACACTGTGGTGAGTGACCTGTCATGCGCGTTTTTGTCCTGATCGGCGTAGTCCTGATCCTGCTAAGCAGTTTGACGGCAGCGCAATTTGTCGATGGAACCTTATATCTCGAGGTCAACCTGGCAGGAGGAAATACTCTGAATCTCAGAAACGGCGTCAAATGGACGATCACGGAACTGGACTCACCGATCAGTAACAGCATCAGCGGCGATATCGCGATCTCCGTGGCACAGAGCGATGTCCAGCAATATTGGGGGATCATCAATCGGGTCGAACCGGTGGCGCGGGAAGCGGATATTGATCCGGATAGCGATGTGATCCGCCGGACGCTTTTCTGGCATAACGGCAAACTCCTGATCCGGCTGGAACGGCTGGTCTTTGAGAGCGTAAGCTTCGGCACTCGGGAAGAGGCAAGACGCTATGCCAGCCAAACCGGCACCCCGGAAGCAAATATCAGTTTGATCCCTCTGATCCATCCGCGCATCCGGGTGACCAATCGCCGCGGCATAGAACAGTATTATGAACTGCCGGTGCGCCTGAGCAGCGAAAAGCAGGTCAATATCAATGACCAAATAGAAGGTTTTGCCGGGGATTTTATCCTCCGCTACGTCAATAACCGCTTGATCATCAATCATTACCTGGGTTTGGAGGACTATGTGGCGGGAGTGATCCAGCATGAGATCGGTAGCGGGGCTCCTCTGGAAGCACTGAAGGTTCAATCGGTCGCCACCCGCACTCATGCGATCTCGCTCTTGCTGTATAACCGGCACCGGGACGACGGCTATGACCTGTGTAACGGGACGCATTGTCAGGTTTACAAGGGTGTTCATCTCCAAAATACCAATGTCCTGGCGGCCGCAGCGGCGACCCGTAGTATCGTGATGAACTATGGAAACCGGGTGGCAGATGCGGTCTATCACAGTATATGTGGCGGCAAGACGGATGCCTCCAACGTGATCTGGCGTGGCTCGCCTTTGGATTATCTGGGCGGAGTAACCTGTATGCCGGAAGCGGAGAATTATGATCTGAGCAGCGAATCCGGTGTCCGGCAATGGATAAACCTGGGTCTGGAACTGCCGGGTATGGCATCGTGGGAACGCCAGAATATGAATTGGACGCGCAATATTCCCAAGCGGGTTCTGCAACAGAACAGCGGGATAAATATCATCTCGACCATCGTGATCAACCGGCGTGGTGTATCCGGCAGGATCGTATCGCTAACGGTCAATGGCAGCGGCTCCAAGACCTATACGTCGGAGTGGCAGATTCGTCAACTCTTTGGCAACCTGCCCAGTTCGCAATTTTATATCATAGGCAACTTCCACTCCAACGCAGATGACGCAATCGTTATCCGTCCCGGTTCAAACCTAACTCTGCGCGGAAGGGGATATGGCCATGGCGTGGGGATGTGTCAGGTGGGAACCTTGAACAAAGCGCGCAATGAATGGTTCTGGGAGGATATTCTGTATTTCTATTATCCGGGGGTGGAATTGACCGACCGCTGGAACGTGCCTGACTTGCCGATGCCGGAAATTCCGGTGCAAAACAAACCGGCAGGCACCGAAGATGCCGGACTATTACCATTGGAAATACTTAAGCGAGGCAGTATGATCAAGGATATGCCCGATGTCAAAGTCAGATAAGATATACCGGATAAGCGCGGGTAACGATCAATTCCGCGTCTTTGCCGTGGATGCCACGCAGACGGTTCAGAAAGCACGTGATCTGCACGATCTCTCGCCCATCAGCACGATCTTTCTCGGACGGCTTATGGTGGCAGCAGCATTGATGGGACAGGATTTGAAGAGCCCGCTTCACTCCATCACGCTTAATCTTAACTGCACGGGCGACCTGCGAGGCGGGCTCGTAATCTGTGAAGGAAGCGGATTCTTGAGGGGATATGTCAAGAACCCGCAGTTGTTTTATGATGATGTGGCTGCCAATCTTGACGTGCCGCCTGCCATCGCCGGCGGAACCATAACTATCATCAAGGACTTCGGTCTGGGTAATCCCTTCATCGGCATTTGTGAATTGGTCAGTTGCGAAATCGCCAGGGACTTGACCCACTATTACCAGCAATCGGAACAACTGCCCACCGCCATTGCTTTGGGGGTGATGATCAACAACGATGCCACCATCCGTGCCGCCGGAGGTTTCTTCGTTCAACAAATGCCGGGTGCCGATATGTGTCTTGCCGACACCATCATCGACAATATTTCCCGCACACCCAATCCGACCGATCTCATGGATATGGGCTTGAATCCGCTTCAGATCATCAGCCGTTTTGTCCTGTGCGACCTGGAATATAATCTATTGGAAGAAAGTATGATCGGATACCGGTGCAACTGCAGTAAGCAAAGATTTGTTAGCGCGCTGTTCGCGCTGGGTAAAACCGAACTGCAGACCATGACCGATGGGATCGATCCGCAGTGTCATTACTGCAATCGCAGTTACCATTACAGTGGTGATGAGATCAGGGAGATGCTGACTCAATTGTGAGGAATGGATGATTAGGATAATGCTTGTTCTCTTATGTTTTATAATAGTTACGTTGGGCGCGCTGGAACAGTCCGACCTGGACTTCAGTCTGGAGCGGGAGCAATACAAGATTCTGGACAAATACCGCAACAGCATAGAGGGCAGAGCGTTGGCAGAGGATTCCGACGAGGCGTATCTGCGATCCTTTTTACGCTACGTGAGCGTCAATGGTGACACCTCATTCATCCTTCTGTGTCATCGGGAATTATATGAGCGTTATGGCGATCTTGCCTCGGCATTGGCTTGGATAGATATCGCCTCTGGGTTTGCCGAGGTCTCCATCAATCATTATCATCAGATGGCGGATAGGATCAAAAAGCGGTTTTCCGATCCTGCTGATTCGCTGGTCATTGCCTATGCTCTATCCGAAATTGGTGATGACATGTTCCTGCAATCGATCCCCAAACTCGAGCGATATAACCATCAAATAGAACAACGCGCCAAATGGGCGATCGATGCCATCGCCGTTGAGCGCAACGATTCTCTGGCGATCGATCTGATCAACCGCTTTGAGAATACCTTCCCGCTTTCCCAATATCGCCAGATCGCCTATTATTACCGTCTTTACCACCTGTCCAACCGCAAGGATTATGCGTCGATGCTGGCGCGTATGAACGAGCCGGGGATCACCCATACCTATGATTATATCTCCTCGCTTTTCCTGATGTCGCCGGCGCTGAGGCGCAATGTGGAAGCCAGACCGAGACCGGATGATCTGTTGGAAGCCGCCGCCGGACTGCTCAAAGGTCTTTCTGACCACACCGGTATGAGCGATATAGTGGTATTATATGAGCGTTACGATCCGGATCAATGGCGCAATCGTCTCCGGCTGCAGCAGGCAAAACTGGACTATTATCGGTTGACCGCCCGTTTTGGTTACTGGGGCGACGAGGATTCTTTGGCTACTATTATGCGTCCGGGTGACCGTGATCTTCGCCGCTTGCGGCGGATGATCGATTCCATCCGGATGGACAACAACGACAGTGGCCAGATGGCGGAATTATCTTATTGGACCGGGAGAATTTATGCCTTGTCTCAGGGCAAGGGCGATCTATATGCTGCCGCCCGTGCTTTTGTCACCTCTCTCATCCATGGCTCGCCACGGCGTCGTTATGATGATGCCTGGCAATACTTTAGGCGCATTCACAACCGCCTCAGGATCAAGCAGGAACCGATGGCGTGGGCAAGAAAACTGATGAATTACCGCGGCATTGTCTTTGAGGATATGACCACCACCGCCGGACTGGAAGGCAACCGTGAATCCCGCATCGCGCTGGCGGATTATGACAATGACGGGCTCAGTGATATTCTGCTCAATGGCAGACGTTTGTATAAAAACCACGGCGATTGGAGTTTTGCCGAAGTGACCGAAAAGGCGGGACTGGCCGATCTCAAAGCCAATGGCGGGCTCTTTGCCGACTTCAATCTCGACGGACATCTGGACTTCGTGACCATCTCCCACAGCGACCAGCGCGATGGCGAGCAACTGATGAAGAACTTGGGTGACGAACGTTTTGCCTCGGTCAATGAGCGTGCCGGCGACATCGACGACCGCTATCCCACCGAAGGCGCTGCCTGGATCGATCCCAACCGGAGCGGCTATCCCGACCTCTATATTGCCAATTATGAAAGATGGCAGGTACGCAGCGCTTATCCCGATTTTTACTGGCAGAACGACAAGGGCTATTTCCATGACCTATCCGCCGCCATCGGCATCCGTGAACCAGCATATACCGACCACCCCGGTCAGGCAGGGCGCGGCGTAGCGCCAGCGGATTTTGACAATGACGGTATCCAGGAGATCCTGGTCACCAATTACCGGTTGAACCGTAATCTCTGCTGGAAGTGGACGGGCGAGGGATATCAGGACGTAGCGCCGCTATACAACCTGCACGGAAAATACAAACAAGGCTACTACGGCCACAGCATCGGCGCCGATTGGGGCGATTATGACAACGACGGAGACCTTGATCTTTTTATTGCCAATCTGGCACATCCGCGCTACATTGAGATCTCGGACGTCAGCCTGCTCCTCCGCAATGATGGTCTGATGTCACGGGTGATCGGGGCGGACACGCTTTATTACTGGCAATTTACCGATGTCACCCGCGCGGCAGGCATCACCTATGACGAACTGCATTCCGATCCGCTCTGGTTCGATGCGGACAATGACGGCGACCTCGACCTCTTCATCACTTCCGTTTATGAGAATGACCGCTCTTACCTATATCACAACAACGGCGATGGCACTTTCAGCGATATCACCTGGTTGGCGGGAGCACGCGTCTTCAATGGCTGGGGTAATGCCACCGCTGACCTTGATTGCGATGGCAGAATGGATCTGGTGGTCGGCAGCGGAAACGGCGTAAAAGTACTGCGAAACGTCACCCAGACCGTCAATGTCTCCTTCGCCGTCAAACCCGTTTGGGAGGGTGGCGAGATCCGCCTCGTCACGGATCATAAACTATCCGGCGAGTTTCCCAATTCACCTGCCTTTGGCACCCGAATCAAAATTACGCTCAGAGACCGCAAAGGCAGGACGCGTACGCTGATCCGTGAGCTCTCCAGCGCCAAGGGAACCACCTCCCAAAGTGAGCCAGTCCTTTACTTCGGTCTCGGCAGAGATCGTCTTATCCGTTATCAGAAGGTTACTTATGAAAACATACCGCAGCCACATCCTCAGCCCGAATGATGCCGAAAGCGTCCGTTTCCGGCGCAATCAGGCGATCACCATCGACGGAGGCTCGATCCTGATGATCGAGGACTATGACCCCATCCGGCACCGGAATGCCATCGACCGCAGCAATTGTCTTTGCCTGCCTGGCTTGATCGACCTGCACGTCCATCTCTCGCAATACCGTATCCGTGGACGTTATGAGCCCGCTCTGCTGCCTTGGCTCAAACGACACGTCTTTCCGGAAGAGGCGCGCTCCAGCGATATATCTTATGCAAATGCTCTGGCACAGGAATTCTTTGATGCGTTGGCAAGAGCCGGAACGACCACGGCAGTGATCTATACCGCACCCTTTCCCATCGCCTGCGATACAGCGTTTGAAAACGCCCTGGCGAAAGGTTATCGCGCACTGATCGGGATGACGATGATGGATCAGAATTCGATTAAAGCTTTGCAGGGAGAGACCAATGCCGTGCTACGTCAGTGCATAGGACTCTATGAAAAGTGGCACGATGCCTCTCCGTCACTGGATTATATCTTTACCCCGCGCTTTGCGCCGACCTGTTCTCCCTCCTTGCTCCAAGGCACTGCTGAATATGCCGACACCCATGATGCTTGGATCCAGACACACCTATCGGAGAATCAGGATGAGATCGCCTGGGTGAAAAATCTGTTTGCTGCGGATACCTATACTGAAGTGTATGACCGATACGGGGTCTTGCGTCCCAAAACCCTGCTGGCGCACTGTATTCACCTCAGCGACCGGGAACTCGAGATAATCAGGGATCGGGATGCCAAAATCGTGCATTGTCCCGATTCCAATTTCTTCCTCAAGAGCGGTGAATTCCCGCTGGAGCGTATCCATGAACACGGACTGGATTTTGCCCTGGGCTCGGATGTCGGTGCGGGCACTACTTTATCCATGTTATATCACGCCAAAATGTACAATTTCCGGTCTTCCTCGCTGCCGGTCACTCCCGCGGGTGCCCTCTACCGGATCACACTCGGTGCGGCAGACCTGTTGGGCTGGAGCGACCGGATCGGTAGCGTTGAGACGGGCAAAGAAGCCGATCTCATCTTTATCGAGGCAACATCTCTCTTGCATGCCGGCGATGAGGACATCGCCTCAGTACTCATCTTCCGTGGTCATGAACTGAGCGTCGCCGAAACCCTCATCAATGGCAAAACAGTCCATTTATCAACGGATTAGAACTATTCACAGACTCCTGGTGGAGCACTACGGTGATGGCGACTGGTGGCACGCTGCATCCCCGGATGAGGTCGTCATTGGCGCTATCCTCACCCAAAACACCAATTGGTTGAATGTGGAGAAGGCACTGGCAAATCTGCGCTCCAATGGTCTGCTTTCCAGACATGGGGCGGAGGCGGGATCCGCCCCTACGCTCAGGTCAATTGCCAGGGTGCCGGTGGAAGACCTCGCTACCCTGATCCGACCCGCCGGCTTTCACAACATCAAAGCAAGACGCTTGCAGGCGGTTGCCAGACATTTATGTGATTACGCACCGCCACCCGATACCAATGAATTTCGCGGCTATCTGCTTGACTGCCATGGCATCGGCAAGGAGACGGCGGATTCCATCCTGCTCTTTGGGTATGGCAGGATCATATTTGTCATCGATGCCTATACTATCCGCCTTTTCAACCGTTTGGGTTTGATCCCGCCGGATATCTCCTATGACGATGGGCAACAGGTGTTCCATCGTGCCCTCCCGCCCGATCTTACCCAATACCGGATTCTGCATGCCAATATCGTTATCCACTGTAAAGCCATTTGCCGCAAAAGAGCGCTTTGCCATGATTGCTTGCTCCGGGACATATGTCCCTGGCAATCATCAATGGATGACGCACCTGATCCATTGATCCGACTTTAGGTCAGGTTCGCTTAGAGATGACTTCGAGTAGTCGAAGCGAACTCGAAGAGACCATTGCACATAATGGGCTCACCGGAGATTGAGATCGAGAGATAGCAATACAATAAGTTATCCGGCGCCATCAGATGTTAGGCGGTGGTTTCAACCACCGTTTCGGATCGTGAATGTACATGCAACCCTACTGGGTTTTCAGACATTATGAGGACTTCAGTCCGAAAAAGAGACATATGCCTGCATATTAAACCCGAATAATGCAGTAAGAGACTCTTCGTCCAAGAAATAGAACTGATTTATGTGTTCTTTTCAGGGTGAAATCGGAG
>CAYZZE010000046.1:0-17907 GCA_964482845.1 uncultured Candidatus Cloacimonadota bacterium | reverse complement strand
CGACTGAAGTCAGTGCAACGACCGGCTGAAGCCGGTGATACCCCTATGTGCAACGCTCTTTGTTATTATATGAGCGATCTGCTGGTCCTTCGGATAATATGATCCGGTTAATCCGCAGCATCCCTCCGATCCGTATCAATATAGGCCCACTCTGCCTATTCAACGATATCAACCTTCTCAACCGATACAATCAGGAGACGGTATCCTGATATTCTTCGATCTTACGAAAGTGCCAACGGAGAAGAATGCGGTTCAGCATGAGCACGATTCCGAAGAGCATCATGGAAAGCAGGATAATGACAAGGATAACGGCAAAGACGTGATCGGTGCGGTAGGACTTGGTGGCGCGGGTCATATAGATGCCCAAGCCGCCTTCGCCACCGAGCCATTCTCCGATCACGGCTCCCATCACGCTATAGGTGGCGGAGAGTTTGAGTCCGGTAAAAAATGAAGGCATAGCCGAAGATATCTTAAGATGCCGGAAGATCTTCCATTTGCCAGCGCCCATTGATCTCAGTAAGCGGATATGTTCCACCGGGACTTGTCCCAATCCGTCGAAGAGATTGAGGGAGATCGGAAAAACGCAGATCAGGACGACAGTAAAGATCTTGGACTGGATACCATAACCGAACCAAATGATCAACAATGGCGCCAGAGCGATGATCGGGATCGTCTGAGATATGACCAGGTAGGGATAAAGTATGCGCCTGATCCACATCGACAGATCCATCAAAATAGCGATCAGGATACCGGCGACAATGCTGATGCCCAGTCCGATCAGGGTCTCAAACATGGTGATGCGGGTGTGAGACCAGAGCAATTGTCCATGATCCACAAAGACCCTCAGAACCGCCAAAGGGGAAGGAATGATCCAGAAGGCGACGCGTTGGGAAGAAGCGATGAACTGCCAGAGCGCGATGAGAAACGCCAAAAAAGCCATGGGCAGGAGGATGTGTGAGAATCGCCTGATCATCGTTCGCCGATCAATCGTATCTCGGTTTCCAAGTGAACGCCAAAGCGCTGAAAAACAGTCGTTCGGGCGAATTCGATCAGGGCGAGGACATCAGCGGCGGTAGCATTGCCGGTATTGACGATGAAGCCGCAATGCTTGTTACTGATCATTGCGCCGCCGATCCGGTGGCCGCGCAGTCCGCAGTCATCGATCAATTTGCCGGTAAAGAGTCCCGCGGGTCGTTTGAATACGCTTCCGGCGTTGGGCATATCCAGTGGTTGTTTTCTGCTGCGTTGTTCGGCAAAGTCGTCCATCCGGGCTTTGATCTCGGACTGAGGTGCGGGATGGAGGCGGAACGCGCTGCTGAGATGGATCAATCCGCGATCCTGCAAACTGCTCTGGCGGTAGGCGAATTGATGAGCGGGATTATCGAGGGTGATCAGGCATTGGTTATAAGATTGGTATGGATCGGAGGAGATGAGCAGGGGATCAAAGCATTGTGATTCCTGAATAACGTCGGCGAACTCGCTGCCATAGGAACCAGCATTCATAAAGACTGCTCCGCCTACCGTTCCCGGAATACCGCAGGCAAATTCCAGACCACTCAATCCGGTATTCAGGGCTTGCTTGCAGAGGTCTTTAATCTCCACTCCGCAATCGCTGACCGGGGAGTGGCCTTCCATCCTGACCTCATTCAGTGCTTTGGTGGCGATGACCATGCCGCGGATGCCTTTGTCCGAAACCAAGAGATTTGTACCGTTGCCGATCACCATACAGGGGACGCTTTCGCGCTGGGCAAAGGCGAGCAGGATATAGATTTGTTCCCTGCTACCGGGCAGGCAGAAAGCATCAGCCGCCCCGCCGATCCGAAAACTCGTGTGTTCGCTCATCGGTTCATCAAGGCGAATGATGCCTTGTTCATAGAGTTCGGGATGTTGACCGATCAATCGGGTGCTAAAAGGAAATGCGCTCAAATCAGGTCTCCATCCTCAACTCTCCATTTTAATTAGGACTTGGGTTGCGCTTAAAGAAGTTCGTGATCTCCGAGAGGAGCTGATACTCATCTTTGAGTTCGATACATTTGGTGGGCAGGACTTGTTTGAAGTAGGTGCCATAGTTCTTAGTGCTTACGCGTGAATCCATGATGAGGACGATACCGGTGTCGGTCTTGCTGCGGATGAGGCGACCAAAGCCCTGACGGAGTTTGAGCAGGGCATTGGGCAGTATAAAATGCATGAAGGAATCGTGATTTTCCCGATCCAATTTGTCGATGTATGCTTCCACGACGGGTTCGGATGGAACTTGGAAGGGTAGTCTGAAAAGGATGAGCAGAGACAGTGATTCGCCCTGGACGTCGATCCCTTCCCAGAAAGAATTAGTGCCGAGAAGAACGGCATTGCCGAGGCGCTTGAATTCCTTGAGGATAGCGCTTCTTCCACTGCCTTTTCCCTGTGCCAGCAAGGGACGCTGGTTTTGATGCATGGAGTCCGCTAAAAAATCAAAAGCAGCATTGAGGTCTTTGTAAGAAGTAAAAAGTGCCATGGTTCCGACGTTGGTGGCGGTCAACACCTGTTGGATGCTGCTGAGCGCTTGATTGAGGAAAAACTTGTCCTGTTGCTGGGGGAGATAGCTTGCCACGACCAAGCGTGACTGACGGTCAAAATCAAAGGGTGATTCAGCGATAACTTCGACCACCTGGCGATCGGTGACCAGGTTTAACCCGCTCTGAGCCAGGAAGTATTTGAATGAACCACGCAGGGCAAGGGTGGCAGAGGTAAAAACGATAGTGGGGACACGGTCGTAAAGTAGTTTTTTGAGGTGGTTATTGACCTCGATCGGAGCATAGCACAGAGAGGAGGCGGGGATGTTGCGTTCCGGGTTGGGATTGTTTTCGATCCACAGGGCATAGTTTTCCAGATCGGGATCGAGCAGGGTGAGGAGCATTCCCTCCATATCCTTGGCACGCAGGACAAAGCCCTCCGAGCCCTCGGTAAGGATATCGTATTGGGCTATGAGTTTACTATTCTGGGAATTCATGACGTTGGATAGTGCGGTCAGATCTTTGAGCATATCCTTGAACTTCAGGATGATCACTTTGAGCAGGTCCTGGAGTTCATCCGCTCCCTGGGCGATGCTCTTGATCCGCATCTTACCGAATGATCCGCCCTGTTCGCACATCGCATAAGCGATGGAAAACAGGTCAAGAGTGGGTTTGCGCAGATCTTCCACCAGTTTTTCGATGCTCTTGGTAAGCAAGGATATGTGTTCTTTGACCGAGGCGGTGACCATGCTTTTGTCGATCGTAGTCATCAGTTGTTTGATGAATCCGCTGTGTTTGTGTTTGTGTGAATAGCACAACTGGTTGTATAGATTGGTCAGATCGGCGTATCCGAGATCAAAGCCCAAGAGACGGGAGGCGGAATGGGTGAGGTTATGTGCTTCATCGACAATGAGATGTTCATAGTTTCCCAATGTTGCGTTTTCCGATTTGAGGTCGGAGAGCAATAGCGAATGGTTGGTGACGACGAGCGATGCGTTTTCGGTATGTTTGCGCAGGGTCATGACGTAACAATGGTTGAAATGGGCACACTTGCGATTGAGGCACATATAGCGATCTGAGAACAATCTGCGCCATACGATACTAAAGCGCCTGGTATCAAAAGAAGTGTTTTCGGAGATATCACCTGTGGCAGTAAGTTGCTTCCAAATGATGAGATAGAGCAGTGCTTCGGCTTCATAGGTGGTCAGTCCGCGCAGCTGCTCATGCATCACTTCCTGCCAACGCCGTTCACAGATATAATTTTCCCTACCTTTTACCAAAACTGCTTTGAAGGGCATCGCAAAGATCTCTTTTAACTGGGGAAGATCTTTGTAAAAGAGTTGTTCCTGGAGGTTTTTGGTATTGGTGGAGACAATGATCTTTTTTCTGGAGTGATTCGTAAAGCGCATGGCGGGGACAAGATAGGCAAATGACTTGCCCACGCCGGTTCCTGCTTCCACCACCAGTATCTCATTTTTCAAAAAAGCGGCTTCGGTTCTGATTGACATCTCGATCTGTCCGAGGCGGGTCTCATACTTGTCAAACTTGCGGTCAAAGCAGCCATCCGTGCCGAAGATGTGGTCGATCGTGGAATGATCGGGTTCGGGGGTCTTGTGTTCGATCACGTTTGAATCGTGGGGAGGCAGCATATCGCTCTTGATACCCACGAGGGAGAACTTGCGCTGATGCTCAGTTATAATGCGCAATGCTTGATCAAGGGCTCCATCCCGTTTTGCTTGGCGGAAGATATCCAGGATGCGGGCATTGAGCATTAGCGGGAAGTGCTTTACCACATATTCGATCAATCGGCACATCAGGTGCCCGGTGGCCTCGGCATCGTCAATGGCACGGTGGGCATTGACCAGGGGAATGGCAAAGTGGTCGGTCATGGTGCTGAGTTTGTGGTCAAAGGTAAAAGGCAGATAGATTCTTGCCAGGTCGCTGGTATCCCACCAAGGATTGGGGAGATGCAGTTTGTCGCAACGGATGAGATTAGCATTCAAGAAGTCCAGGTCAAAGGGGATGTTGTGGCCAACCAGCACGGCACCTTCGACAAATGGGAGGAAATCTTCCAATGCCTCGCCGACCCGGGGTGCATTTTTGAGATCATGGGCAGTGATATGGGTGAGGATCTCGATGTATTTGGGCAGTGAACCCCGGGGTTTGACGAAGGTATTGAACCGCCCTTTCACCTGACCATTGACAAACCGGACGGCAGCGATCTCGATTATCTCGTCTTTTTTGCTATCCAAGCCAGTGGTTTCCAGATCGATGGCGACGAATTCCACTCCTTCCAGGATGGATGGGATATCCAGATGACCGGATTGCCCTACAGATCTATCGCTCAAATTAGTCATCCCTGCGGTCGAGGTTATAGCGATTGAGCTTTTTGATCAGGCCTTGCCGCGAAAGCCCCAGTTCCTTTGCCGCTTGCGTCTGGTTCCAGTCAAAACGCAGCATCGTATCGTGGATCATCTTGCGCTCCAGTTCCTCGATAGCATCTTTCATCGATTTGGGTTTCTTGAGCAGTTTTACGGTGCGGACGTTTTCGGCAAAGTGATAGACCTCCTCAGTAAAATCGGTCGCTTGGATAAAGGCATTGTCATCTGCCAGGGTCACGGCGCGCTCGATCTCATTTTCCAATTGACGCACATTTCCCGGCCATTCATACCGCTCCAGGCATTTCATCGCTTCGTCGGTGATGCCGGAGACGTTTTTATTCACGCGCTTGTTATACTTATCCAGGAAGTGGATGGCAAGTAGAGGAATATCACCGGGACGGTCTTTGAGGGCGGGCATCAGTATGCGGATGACATTGAGCCGATAGTAAAGATCCAGGCGGAAGTCACCACGCTTGACACGATCGATCAGAGGGACATTGGTGGCACAGATCACGCGGACATTTACCTTTTCCACCTTGGTAGCGCCCACGCGTTTGATCTCGCCCTCCTGCAGAAAACGAAGCAGTTTTGCTTGGGTGGATAAGCTGATATCCGCTATCTCATCAAGGAAGAAGGTGCCGCCGTCGGCGATCTCAAACAGCCCTTTCTTGTCATAGGCCGCACCGGTGAAAGAGCCCTTGACATGACCGAAAAGTTCGCTCTCCAATAGCGATTCTGGAAGCGCTCCGCAGTATTGGGCAACGAATGCCTTGTTCCGTCTATTGCTGCTGTAATGTAAAGCGCGTGCGATCAATTCTTTACCCGTGCCGCTGGGACCTTCCAAAAGGATCGACGTGGGAGTATCCTTTACCTTTTCGATCAGGGCAAAGATCTTGAGCATTTCGGGACTTTTGCCGATGATGTCGGAATAGAGATTATCGGCGACGAGTTGTTCACGGATGATCGCGTGGGATTGTTCCAAACTGGCGGAACGGAGATTTTCGATGATAACGATGACCTGATTGGACAAAGCGCTCAATAGATTGACCATCCGTTCGGAAAAATACTGGGTGCCGCTGCTGCAGAAGAGTAAGACCACGCCTTGTGCTTTCTTTCTTATGACCAAAGGGAGGGTAAGGATGTTATTATATTTGGGTGCGAAATGCGGTTGTTTGTGATTTTGGATCTGTCCGGATTCATAGCAATTGGTGCATAGATCGAGCAGGGTGGGATAATCCTTGTCCTCGTGATGGAACTTGTCGAACACCTTATAATCCCACGAAGCGGGCATGGCCGGATTGTGATGGAGGCAGAGCATCCCGCCATCGGCATCGGAAATATCGATCAATGATGCCAATGACTCTTCCAACAACGAATCCAGATCGCTGATAGTATTGAGTTTTTGGGTGATCTCATAGAACTGGTTGAGCAGGTCTTCTTCAAACTTGCTTTCTTTGAGTTGGCTGGAATATTCCCGGGCAATATTCTGCATCAGCATATCGTTTTTTTCGAGCAGTTTGATCGAACCGTACTGACGGATGATCTTCTTGTTGTTTTTCAAAATTTGCAATGCCTGTTCCCAATCCTTGAGATCAAACAGCACTGCCGCCAGTTCATAATTTGCCAGCGAGAGTTCATAGTTGTTATCGGTCTCGATAAAGCACTGGATGGCTCTGTTCAGATTGGTCTTGGCAGAATCCAGGTTTTTTCTTTCCAGCAAAGCCCTCAGGTATGCGGTCTTACCGATATCGAACTGGTTATTTATCTCGCCTGCTTTTTTTTCTGCATAAGCCAGATAGTAATCCGCACTTTCAAAATTACGGGTGAGGATAAAGAAATATGCCTGTTTGTGGCAGCCCTCGATGATTTTATCGCGGGCATTGAGCGACTTGAAAAAGTCAAAACTCTCCATCAGATAGGGATATGCCTCTTTGAAATTGTGTAGTTTGGTGAGTACGCTTCCCAGATTGCCATATAGTTCTGCTCGGATATATTCATCACTGACCGTGGGCAGCAATTCTAAGCCCTTGAAATAAAGATTGTAAGCCAGATTGAGGTCGTTCTGCTTTTCATAGACCTCGCCCAAGTTGTTGTAAGAACGCAGAAGCCCCTCGGCGAAGTTATTTTCTTCCGACCGCTTTATTGCCTGCTCATAATATTCGATGGATTTTGTCCAATCGCCTTTCTTGAAAAACAGCGCACCCAGGTTGTTCAGCGACGCCACGGTATTGCGGAAAAAGCCAAAATTGACTGCCGTCTCCAGGGATTTGAGCAGGGTATCCTCAGCGCGTTCGTATTGGTTATGATCCATCAGGGTAACACCGATATTGTTGTAGATATTGGTGATGTTGTACGGATCGCTGAGCAGTTTTTGGATCTTGAGAGCTTCTTCCAGGTAATACATGGATCGCTCCTGATCGCCCTTGTCGTCCATCAGTCCGCCGAGGTTGTTGTAACAGACGGAGATGCCGTTCAGGTTATAGTTTTCCTTTTCCAGCGCTAAACTCTTCAGGAAAAACTGCTCGCTGACCTCCCACTCTCCCTGAAACATACTCAGGACGCCGAGGTTATTGTTAATCGCTGCCAGTCCGTTGAAATCCTCCGCCAGATTATACATACTTTCCGCATCCTTAAATGCTTGCTCCGCCTGATCCCATTCATTTGTATAGTAATGGATCTTGCCTCTGGTTTTTTTGGCTTCTGCCTGGATTAGATAGCGTTTGCTATTGTCTGCGATCTGGTTCATGACTTTAAGCACGCTCTCCAGCGCTTCGTTTGCATCATTGAACATCTCTGATTCCGTCAGAATGTCCGCTTTGAGCAACAGGATCCTCGCTTTCCAATAGGGATCGATCGTATCGGGGCTGTATTTCTTGATGATTTCGAGCGCAAAACTGGAAGAATTGACGGCAAAGAGATTGGAAGCCAGGTGGAAAATGATCTGTTCAGCAGGGAGTTTGCCATCCGAACACAGGTGCAGGCATTGGCGGAAATATTCGATCGCCTCGTCCTTTTGGTTGAGTTCGGAATGGGATATCCCGATCTTCTGTAGGATCTGCAAGCGCTGATCATTACGCTTCTGACGCTTGAGGATGTAGTTATGGATCTTGAGCAGATTCTCATTATCGGACATCATATACAGGTTTTGCTCGACCAAGTCAAAGAGCCGTTTGTCATAGCGGTTGTTCAGCATCTGGAGATTCACCCGCACCTGGGGATAGAGGCCATTTTGCTTGAGGATGCCGTCCATCGCCTCGACAAATCCGTTGTCCATTATCCCCGGATTGCGTTGTAACCAGTTTTGGAAAGCGTTTTTTTTCTGGACGTGGCATTTGCCTTCTTTGCATCCGATCAGTCGTTTATCGGTCAGCGTTTTCAGGTTGTCCTTATAGTGATCGATATCCACCAGGGATTGCAGCAATTCGGCAGATACATATTTGCCCAGCACAAAGATCGCCAGCAGCATCTTCTTCTGTTCCGGATTCAGGTCTACCAATTCCTGCCAATAGATCTCATCAGCGTCATAGGTCTTGTCCAGGAAATCAGAGAGATTAAAGAGATCTTCCTGATATTGAGTAAGCATTTGGGACAGGATCTTTTCCAGGATCATCAGGTTCCCGCTGCTGATCTTGTGCAGGATCTCGCTTTCCGTGATATATCCCAAATCGCCGTTAGGTAAGATGAGCGATAACAAACTTTGGATATCGTCCGTGCTGAGCACCGGGATCTTGTGCACCTCGGAGAAGGGAAACAGCCGCTCCTGGGTGAAAACAACTACCTGGATGCCGGAATCTTCGGTGTGTTGGACGAGGTATTGGATTAAATCACGCGTGAATAGATCGAGGACATCACAATCGTCCATGATCAGCAGTTGCGGCTGCAACAGTTCCCGGCGCAGGAGTTGCTCCGAGAGATAGTAATACAGGTCATACTTCTTGCCAGTGCGGAAACGGCGTGAGTGCTCCACCAGCAGGGTGGTCAATTCCTCATCGTCAATATCCGTCAGCATCCTGACGATCTCGCCCATCTGGTCGAAGCACATCGGATGTGGGCTAAAGTAATTGATCCGACTGTAAGTGTCCTTGATGGCATTGATAATGGGATCGATCAAATAGGACTTGCCACTACCGGATTTGCCCGTGATCTCGATCAGGTGACTGCGCGATGAATCCTTAAGTTTTGCCGTTAGGCCAGACAGCGCAAATCTCTGCGTCATAAAACTATGTATTATCTGTGACAACTTCTCGGGCATACATACCTCATCTTCTATTCAGCCGGATATGTCTTTTAGGTTGACACTGTAAAACAAGGTGACAATATGTCAAGCGAAACATCACATTTCCCGGTGATGCTTACTAAGAGACTGTTCCAAAAATCTCACGCTACTGTGCTGTATCCTTGGTATTATCCTATTGAACGATTATGGAAATATATGAAAACAGACTACATCCATAATCGTGTCTTCACTTCAATTAAGCAAATGATGGCTGATATGGCAGACGTGTTTGCAGAATTAAACCCAAATGATGCAGTAGATGGAATAAGTTATGTCATAACTATCATTACATCATTTAGTTATGAAATCATTCTTCAACTGCCTGCAGTAGAAACTTATCCAGTTCTATCTCTTGAAAGCTTATAGAAATTATTGTCCATAAAGTGTTCCGGTATTTTATTGATCTACAACTGCATCATTTGGGTTAAAAACGAAACTATTGCATCGATGTGCCGATGCAATTACCTTGAATTATGGCATTACATTGTGAACTCTGTAAAACAAGGACAGAAAAAAACCAAAGCCCCGTAGGGGCGCTACCCTATTAGGCAGGGTGTGGAGCGGAGCGGAACCCCTGTACCCGGAAAGACCAGAATATCACAAAGCCCCGTAGGGGCGACACAAAACAAGCTCCACAAGGACAGAAAAAACCAGATACCTTGTTAGACAGGGTATAAAGAGAGCGGTATCCCTGCATCAGAAAGTTACATCAAATACCAGCATAAAAGAGTTGCATCAAAAAGCTAGGAATGTTTCTCGTTTCCTTACTCCCTCCTTGCTTGATAACCTTAGTATAACCTTAGTATAACCTTACGGTCGTAAGGTTATACTAAGGTTACGGAGCAGGAAAGACACAGGCGGAAACACCCGTGCGCTTGAATCTGATCCTCTTGAGACGGGCGAAGAATTCAAAACGACAGACATTACGGCTATATGCAAACTATCTGCCAGACATAATCCGATGTCATTAAGGTCTGATCTGGATGGTGAAACGGGATTTCATTATCTTGTTCCCGATCTATGGTGATTCCTGTATGTACAACGCTCTTTTATATATGGGGATGGATATCGCTGATATTCTTGATTGATAGTGGTTCATTTGGATGGAGTCACAGCGCTGTCCAAGCATAATACCGATAAACCGATAGCACGGGTTGGGCGGAAAAAGCTTGACAAAAAAGCCCTGATTTGGGAGTGGGTGTCTTCACGAGCGTGGGTGATTAGCTCAGTTGGTTAGAGCGCTACGTTGACATCGTAGAGGTCACTGGTTCGAGTCCAGTATCTCCCACCACGTTATACGGGTGATTAGCTCAGTTGGTTAGAGCACTACGTTCACATCGTAGGGGTCACAGGTTCGAGTCCCGTATCACCCACCATTTACTTTTTACCCACGGGCATGATGTATAGGGGGATCTCTCCCTCAGGCAATTGCATCAGTTTTGCCAGTTCACCCTCGGTAAATGCGCCGACCATCACCGTTCCCAAGCCCAGTGCCTCGCATTGGAGGTGGACGTTTTGTCCGGCGTGTCCCACTTCCATGTGGGCATACATCTTTCCCCGCTCGCCATAGCGTCCGGTGATGCGTTCATAGATCACTGTAAGGATGAAAGATGCGGGGGCATTGGCGACAAATCCCTGGCGACTGACCTTGCCGACGATACTACGACGCAGGTCGCCGGATTGGAGTAGTTCCAGGGAGTGGGTATTGGGAATGTAGCGGTATAGTCCGGGAGCGATGCCATCTGCTTTGCCGATCAGGACATAGAGTTCCATCGGATATATTGCTCCGGCGGAAGGAACGGTTCTCAAGCCGCGCTCTTTGTGGCTGATCCCTTGGGCAGCATAAAGGATCTGTGAGATTTGGGGGAGGGATATGGCTTCGTCTTTGAAGGATCGGGTGGAGCGGCGTTGATTGATGGCTTGTTCGACCGGGATCGTGCCCCTGATCAAGGGTGCGGGGAGAGTGATCTGCTTGGCGCTGCCTTTGCCAGAGGGCTCATCGGCGGGTTTGGCGCAAGCCAGCCATAAAGGCAAGAGGACAAGGATCGGGATCAGGATCGCCAAGCTCCATCCAAGGGGTGGACTGCATTTCATTGGTAACCTCCTTTTTGAAACAATGATAAGATAAGGAGTTGAAGTAAGATTGTCAACTCACTTTAAAATGAGAAATCGGTTGACATATATGAAAGCTCAGTTTCCGTGACGCCCAAACACGCTATAAGTGAGGATTTAATGAACATACTGGTTTTGAATTGCGGGAGTTCATCCATCAAATATCAGTTTATCAACATGCAGAATTGTGAAGTTCTGGTAGAAGGGATTGTCGAAAAGATCGGCGAAGATATATCTCTATTTACATACAAGAGCGCCACTTACGTTCGTAAAAAATGTGAGATGGTGATAGATAACCATGAGCAGGGTTTACAACTGATCATAGATTCGCTGAAGGACCCATCCTTTGGCGTGATCAGCAATGTGGATGAGATCAATGCGGTAGGCCATCGCCTGGTGCATGCTGGCGAACATTATTCGGATGCGGTCTTGATCACCGAACACGTGATCGAGGTTATGACGGAGTGCATTGCCCTGGCGCCCTTGCATAATCCGGCAAACCTGGCAGGGATCGAGGCAGTGAAGCACAATATTCCGAATGTTCCACAGTGTGGGTTGTTTGATACCGCATTTCATCAGACGATGCCGGTGCACGCCTTTCTCTATCCGCTTCCGATCGATTTTTATCAGACCCACAAGATCCGGCGCTATGGATTTCACGGGACATCGCATAAATACGTCAGTTTGAGGGCGGCGGAATTCCTCGACAAAAGGGTGAAAGACCTGAAGATCATCTCCTGCCACCTGGGCAACGGGGCATCGATCACAGCCATTGACCGGGGCAGATCGATCGATACTTCGATGGGCTTCACTCCCCTGGAAGGATTGATGATGGGCTCCAGATGCGGCGATCTCGATCCTGCTATTCCGATCTATATGCAACAGCAATTGGGATTCAGCGTCGGGGAAGTGAATACCATCCTGAATAAAAAAAGCGGTATGTTGGGGCTCTCGCACCTGTCCAATGATATGCGCACGATAGAAGAAGAGATCCTACGGAAAAGTAATCCCAAAGCCATCCTGGCGCATGACGTATATTGTTACCGGATTAAGAAATACATCGGTGCTTACTTTGCCGCAATGAATGGCTTGGATGTGCTCATCTTCACGGGAGGTGTGGGCGAAAGGATGCCGATCATGCGGGCGCAGGTCTGCCGTGACATGGAAGCGTTGGGCATCACAATCAACGAAAAGGAAAACGATGTCATTTCCGACGAGATCCAGGTAATCAGCGACGGCACTACGAATGTAACCGTCTTGAAAGTGCCTACCAATGAAGAACTGATGATCGCTCTGGAAACACAAAGGTTACTCACCGACAAAAACTAGGAATATCATGAATCCATCCTTTTATCAAATGCTCTACGACAAGTCGCCGGTCTCGATCTGGGTCGAGGATTTTTGTGGCGTGCGTGACTATGTCCTGTCCCTCAAGCATGATGGGATCAGCGACCTGCGGGCATACTTTGCCACCTATCCCGAAAAATTCATGGACTGCATCAAACTCCTGCGGGTAGTGGATGTCAATGATACGACGCTCTCTCTTTACAAAGCGGAGAGCAAGGAACAATTGTTCTCCTCGCTGGATCTGATCTTTGGGGAAGAATCCATCCCCTGCCTTTTGGAATCGGTATTGGCGCTGGCAGAGGGCAAGTTGAGTTTTGAAGGACAAGGAGTTAATCGAGATCTGAAAGGCAACCGGATCTATATGCGGATCTCTTGGTCTATTCCCGGCTTGGAAGATAAGGACTATGAAAACGTGATCGTTGCCATTCAGGATATGACCAAACTCGTCCGGGTAAGGAATGAACTGGAAGAGCGGGAAATGATGTTCCGCTGTATCTTTGAACAGGCATCCGAAGGTATGCTCCTGATCGATAGCACCGGTAAGTCAATCCTCGTTAATCAGGCATTTGAAGCTATGACCATGATGGAGACCAGAGAGACTGTGGGTCGCTATGTATGGGATATCTTTGAGGCATTTGTATCGAGGATTCAATTGCTCAAGCCGCAGGAGTTTAACGTTGAGAGAATACGACACCTCCTGCAGCAGAATCAAAGGACGACAAACATCTATGAATATGACTTTTATGATGAGCGGCACAAACTCCACGCTCATCGCCAGACAGTGGTACCCATACGCACGCTGACCGACAATCTCTATGTGATAATGCTGACCGATCTGACGCCGATATACCGTTCAGAGATGCTCACATATATCCTGCACCGGATCAGTCATGCCGTTAATGTCACCAATTCCCTGGATGAGTTGTTTGAGACGATCCATGAATCCCTGAGCAAACTCATCGACGTCACCAATCTCTATATTGCACTGTATGATCACAAGAGCAATCTGATCACCTTCCCCTATCTGGTGGACAGCATGAACGAGGATGCTTCGCCGGTCGAAGCAGATAACAACAGTTCGCTGACCGCACAGGTGATCTCAGAGGCCAAGACCTTGCTCCTGCATGAGGAAGAGATCATCCTTCGCACAGAAAACCGCCGATTTATGGGAGTCCTATGTAAAAACTGGCTGGGTGTTCCCCTTATCCTTGATAATATCGTTATCGGCGCGCTGGTTGTGCAGAGTTATGTACGCAACGACCTCTTTGACGAAGAGGATAAAATACTGCTGGAATCGGTATCGGAACAGATCGCTTTTGCCTTGCACAAGAAGCAGAGCGATGAATCGATCAATGTTCTGATCCAAGCGATCGAACAAGCGGGAGTAGGAATCATTATCTTCACGCCGGAAGGGTTTATCCGTTACGTCAATACCATCTTCGAAAGAACAACCGGTTACAAACGCATCGAATTGGTGGATAAACCGGTCGAATACCTGCCTTTCGATCAACACAGCCGCATCGACATGCAACAGTCCTGGCTCCGCGTTCGCAGTTCTCAACCCTGGCGGGGCAAGATCGATATCATCCGCAAGGATGGCGCTAAGATCACTCTGGATATGGTGGTAAAACCAGTCATTGACAAGGATGGCAGATTATCCAGCATCATCGCCAGTTGTAAGGACGTTACCTATGAGATCCTGCGTGAGGAGCAACTCAAGCGCACACAACGGTTGGAAGCGATCGGGAGATTGACCGGCGGCATAGCGCATGACTTTAATAATGTTCTCAGTGCCATTATCGGTTATACGGAACTGGCAACTGACGACGTTCCGCCGGGATCCGATTGTGCCCAAAACCTGATGGAAGTACTCAAATCCGCCGGCAGAGCCAAGGAGATGATCAGTCATCTCATATCTTTCAGCCGGCAGGAGGAGTCCAAGACCGAGGTGATCGAACTGGTGGATCATATTCGTGAGGCCGTGCGTTTCTTACGTTCCTATCTGCCCAAATCCATCCGTATCAAGGAACGCTATTCCGCCGAGAGCAGCACGGTGATAGCAGTTCCTGGCCAGATCCATCAGATTATGATCAATCTCGGAACCAATGCGATGCACGCCATCAAACATAACAAGGGATTGATCGTAGTAACTCTGGACAATGTGTCCTTCAGCAGCAAGGACATGGTCGCCTATCCGGAACTCGAGCAATGCCAATACCTCAAGATGACGGTGAGTGACAATGGTTCCGGCATAGACGAGAGTTTGATCGACCACATATTCGATCCCTATTTCACGACCAAGGCAGCTAATGAGGGCACCGGACTGGGCTTGTCCATCGTACATAGCATCATCCAGGCGCATCATGGGGCAATCAGAGTGGAAAGCACGCCCGGCACAGGAAGCACCTTCTCAGTTTATTTACCGCTCTATAATGCTGATAAATGGCACCCCAATGGCGAGTTTACCGATGCAAACACCGAAATTGCCGGAACAGAAAAGATCATCTTCGTCGATGATGAACCGATGCTGGTAAATGTCTTCCGTCAAGGATTGCTCAAACTGGGCTACAGGGTGGAAGGATTCACCGATCCCCGCAAAGCCCTGGAGTACTTCGCCAAGAACCATGAGACCGTTGATATCGTTATAACCGACACTACTATGCCATATATGAATGGTATCGATCTTTCCGAAAAACTCCTGGCGGTCAAGCCCGGATTACCGATTATCATCTGCACCGGATTCACCACCCTGATCTCCGCTGAGGAAGCAACCCAGAAAGGCATCCGTGACTTTATTATGAAACCCTTCAAGATCAGGGATCTGGCAAGCCGGATCAGGGATATCCTCGATCACAAGGCATGATTGTTATGCGGATCGACCTTCTCTTCAACAAACTCTGCCTCACCAAAACCCGCAGCATCGCCAAAAATGCCTGCGACAAAGGTCTGATCCATCTGAACGGCAAAGAGGCAAAGGCATCTGCCGCGGTCCAGGATGGTGATCTGATCAGGTTTTGCTTATATGGCTATGAGCATGAATTGCGCATCACAAAAGTTCCGACCGGAAACGTCAGCAAGAAGGATGCACACCAGTATTACGAGATGCTGCACAAAAGAGCCATTGACCCATCGGATTGAAACAAGAGGGATACCGATGCGGCTGTATGCACTACTGATATTAGTAGCGCTCGTCCTGCCCCTCCCCCTCGCGGCTGAATCACATAGCCGTATCTCACTGCAAAATCAGTATTTCCGCGTTTATTCCCAACCGGTGAACGATGCCATCGCCCAGAAGATCGGAGGTCCCCTCAGCCGCCGCATTGAACAACTGCATATCACCCTCGGAGTCAAGCCTACCGATACCGTGGACATTGTGATCATCCCAGACCGTCAGACCTACAGCGCACTTACCATCGGCAGAGGGAGGATCGTCGAATTCAGCGAAGCATTCTATGACCGTCTGGAGCGCCGTATCTTTGTCCGCAGTCCTGATCAGATCGGCGAGGGTTATCTCAGGATACTGCTTCACGAATACATCCACTGGCTGGTGGATGGGATCTTTTTGGATGCTCCCTTGTGGTTTCATGAAGGGATGGCGACCTATTTCAGCGGACAGTTCGGTTTTGAGATACATTTCCTGTTTCTGCAACACAGGTTTTGGGGCAGGTATCTCAATCTAAGCGAGATGCAACACGTCTATCCCACCCATCAGGGTGAATGGCAGTTGTTCTATCTAACCTCTTCATTGGCCATACATTACATCATGGATAAACGGATGGACGAGTGGAACCGGATGTGGGACATTGTTGCCTGGGCACAGAAAGCGGATAGGCGCTTGCTCTATCACCGTGTCTTTCAGGATGCCTTTGGTCAGTCAGCGAGCGGATTTGCCAGTGATTATGACCGTTATGCCCGACGTTTGGCATATCTATACATTTTTTACGGATTCAATGCTCTGGTCTTTTCCCTTTTGCCTCTGGTCATATTGATTGGCTGGTGGAAACGTCACCGCCGGATGAAGTATTTGCCTGATCTGCCGGTCGAGGAGATGATCGAGGATGGAGAGGAGGACAGCGAATCCCCAGATCAATCAGAGAGGAATGAACCATGACCATAAATGAATTGCTAACCCAATTGGATAGAATTGCACCTTTTGGCCTTGCCCTCAAATGGGACAAGACAGGGCTGCAGATCGGAAATCCGGATGCGCCTGCAAACAAGGTCTTACTTACTTTGGATGTCACTCAAGCAGTGGTGGATCATGCCCAAATGACATCCGCAAATGTGATCATATCCCATCATCCCCTGATCTTTCGTTCCCTGGAGAGCGTAACCGATCCCCTTCTGCTCGAACTGATTGGAAAGCGGATCGCTGTCATTGCCATGCATACCAATCTCGATTGTGCGCCGGATGGCGTTAACCACTATCTGGCGAAGGCTTTGGGATTAAATGTGATAGGTGCTTTGAGCCAGGAGACGGGTACGCTCTGGCATCATCTCAGCGTAACTGTTCCGCCGGAGGCTGTGGAGGAGGTTCGCACGGCGGCATTCAATGCCGGAGCGGGACGCATCGGCCACTATGAAGGTTGTTCCACCTGTCATGGCATTACGGGTTCCTTTATCCCCCAATCCGGTTCACAACCTTATATCGGCTCCATTGGCTCGCTGGAAACGGTATCCGAGGACGAACTGGAGATGATGGTCGATTCCTTTCGGCTGACGCAGGTGATCGCGGCCATCAATTCCGCTCATCCTTATGAGACGCCCGCACTGTATCACTATCCGGTCACGAATCATAATCCTGCTTATGCTCTGGGGTTGATCTGCGGGTATGACCAGGATCGTTCGATCGCTCAGATCATTGAGGTCGTCAAATCCGCTCTGGGCAATCCCCATCCCCATGTCTGGCTGGCAGGTGAAGATATCGATACAGTAGTCAGACGGATCGCCATTTGTGGCGGAGCAGCGGGTTCCATGATCCGGACGGCGGTGGCAGGAGCCGATATCCTAATCGGTGGAGAGATGACCTATCACAATATCATCGATAGTCCAATCCCTTTGATCGACGCCGGTCATTTTTGGACAGAGTATCCGGTCTTAGCCGGATTGTCTGAAAAACTGCGGGAATCAGGATTGGATTGCAGCGTTTTTCCCCGCCAGCAACATGAATATTGCCTTCGCTATCTGCAGGCGTAAGCATACGGTTCTGTCGTTGACCCTCAACTAAAGGCAGTTGAATAATTCAGAAGGTCGATTTAAAACCATCCTCCTTACTTGATAACCTTAGTATAACCTTAGT
>CAYZZE010000045.1:0-18017 GCA_964482845.1 uncultured Candidatus Cloacimonadota bacterium | reverse complement strand
AATCCGGTACAACAACCGGATAAATCCGGTGTTGCCGATTATTCAACGGTCTTATTGATTTTACCGGGATCTGATGCTTGCCGAGCGATCGGGAGGGAGAATCAAACATTGGGCTGTGATGGTGCTGAAGGGGGGACTCGAACCCCCACGAGCGTTTCACTCACTAGTCCCTGAAACTAGCGTGTCTACCAATTTCACCACTTCAGCGCTCAACTTTTTTCCTTTTTGGGCGATCACGCTCTTTTGTCAAGCAAAATGCTTACTTTTGCGATTTAAGATTTGACAAAAAGGGCGCAACGCCATTCGTTGATCAAAATTTACGACTTCTGTCAATCACAATGATTGGAGGATAAATGACTGATCAAAAACGCGTTTACCTTTTTGGTAACGGAAATGCCGAAGGCAAGGCAGGGATGAAAAATCTCCTGGGTGGCAAAGGAGCCAACCTTGCCGAAATGAATCTAATCGGACTGCCGGTTCCTCCCGGCTTTACGATCACGACCGAGACCTGTATTGAATACAACAAATACTCAGCCGAAAAAGTGAAAGCGTTGCTGGATGCGGAAGTCCGTCAGGCAGTGGCTCAAATAGAAAGTATGATGGAAGCGCAGTTCGGTTCGACCGATAATCCCCTGCTCCTGTCTGTCCGTAGCGGCGCCCGTGCTTCAATGCCTGGGATGATGGATACGATCCTGAATCTTGGCCTCAACGAAGCAGCCGTCGCCGGTATGATCAAAAAGACGGGTAATGAACGCTTTGTGTGGGATTCTTATCGCCGCTTTGTGCAAATGTTTGGCGATGTAGTGTTGGGGATGAAACCCGCTAACGAGGACGAGATCGATCCCTTTGAGCAGATCATCGACGAACTCAAGGAAGCGAAAGGCGTGAGCAACGACCTTGAATTGACCGCCGCTGACCTTCAGGAATTGGTTGCACGCTTCAAATCTGCAGTCAAAAACCAGACGGGACACAGTTTCCCGGATGATCCATGGGTACAACTTTGGGGTTCGATCTTTGCCGTATTCAATAGTTGGAACAACGATCGTGCCTGCTATTACCGCGCCATGCACAACATCCCTGAAGAATGGGGTACCGCGGTCAACGTCCAGGCAATGGTTTTTGGCAATATGGGTGATTCCAGCGCCACCGGAGTTGCCTTTACCCGGGACGCAGCCACTGGCGAAGATATCTTTAACGGCGAATACCTGATCAATGCCCAGGGCGAAGATGTCGTTGCCGGGATCCGCACACCTCTGCAGATCACGCTTGAGGGCTCACGCCGCTGGGCAAAACTGCAGGGCATCGAAGAATCCGAACGCCAAGCCGATTATCCATCTCTCGAAGAAGCAATGCCCGAGGCATATCAGGAACTATTTCATATCCAACGCAAACTTGAAGAGCATGCCAACGATATGCAGGACATCGAGTTCACTATCCAGGAAGGAAAACTGTGGATGCTTCAGACCCGCAACGGAAAACGCACCGGTCCCGCCATGGTCAAGATCGCCATGGACTTGTATCATGAAGGAAAGATCAGCGATACCGAAGCATTAAAAAGGATCGAGCCCATCAAACTCGATGAATTGCTGCACCCGGTCTTTACCAAGGAAGGTCTGGCAAAGGCAACTGTGATCGCCAAAGGGCTACCCGCCTCTCCCGGCGCTGCCACCGGTCAGATCGTCTTTACCGCCGATGCCGCAGAGGAATGGGCAAAGAAAGGTCAGAAGGTCATTCTTGTCCGGGTCGAGACCTCTCCCGAAGACCTGAGAGGGATGAATGTCGCCAAAGGCATTCTTACCGCCAGAGGCGGAATGACTTCTCACGCCGCAGTGGTGGCTCGCGGAATGGGTAAGTGCTGTATTTGCGGTGCCGGAGCGCTTAAGATCGATAGTAAGAACCGCAAGATGATTATCAATGGTAAAACCTACAACGAAGGTGACTGGATCTCTCTGGACGGAACCAGGGGAAATGTGTTTGATGGCAAGATCGATACGCAGGATCCTGAATTGAGCGGTGACTTTGCCGAACTGATGGATTTGGCGGATAAACATGCCGTTCTCAAAGTCCGCACCAATGCCGATACGCCCAAGGATTCCCAAGTTGCACGCCAATTTGGAGCACAGGGAATAGGTTTGTGCCGCACCGAGCACATGTTCTTTGAAGGTGACCGGATCAGAGCCATGCGAGAGATGATCCTTGCCAAAGTAGATGACGAGAACGCTCGCCGCAAAGCGCTCGATAAACTCCTGCCAATGCAGATCGCTGACTTTGAAGGCATATTTGAAGCCATGGATGGATTTCCGGTTACTATCCGCCTTCTTGATCCGCCATTGCATGAATTTGTTCCCCATGAGGAAAAGAACCAGAAGGAAATGGCAGATGAATTGGATATCGATATCGGCATCGTCAGAGAACGCGTGGCTTCACTGCATGAGCAAAATCCCATGCTGGGACATCGTGGCTGCCGCTTGGGAAATACCTACCCCGAGATTACTGAAATGCAAGCACGAGCGATCATTGTAGCCGCTCTGAATGTGACCAGGAAGGGCGTGAAAGTCCTTCCCGAGATCATGGTTCCCCTGATTGGCACCGCTGCTGAATTTAAGATGCAGGAAACGATCATCGACCAGACGGCGGAGGAGGTCTTTGCCGAATGTGGTTCCCGGATCGAGTATCTGATCGGAACTATGATCGAGGTGCCACGGGCTGCCATTGTTGCTGATGAAATCGCTCACTGCGCCGAATTCTTCTCCTTTGGAACCAACGACCTTACCCAGATGACCTTTGGATATTCCCGGGACGACGTGGGAACCTTCTTGCCCGTCTATCTCAGCAAGAACCTCTTGAAAAACGATCCCTTCCAAGTCCTGGACCGCGATGGAGTGGGCGTATTGGTCAAAATGGCAGTGGATAAAGGTAGAAAGACCAATCCAGATCTCAAGATCGGGATCTGCGGCGAACATGGTGGCGAACCGAACTCGATCGAATTCTGTCACATTGTGGGAATGAACTACATAAGTTGCTCTCCATATCGTGTTCCGATCGCCAGGGTCGCTGCTGCCATCGCTGCTCTCAACCACAAAAGATAAATCTATCAAACATATACAAATAAAGCCCGGTATTTGCCGGGCTTTATCTTGGTCGGGTCTTTTATGTTCCCTCGGACCTTCTATACACGATGCCGCTTGAGGGATATAGAATCTTCCCCGATGACGACCCGGTGTCTGCGACATTCAGGGACAAGATTGCTTCATAGGGGTCATCTGCTTCGAAGACAGTTTCTTCATCACCGTTATTGATTATGATTCCAAGGCAGTCGTTTTGATCGTAGCGTTCAAAGTGCAATAACCCTTGGGGATTATCCAGAAAACGTATCTCACCATTGATCAGGATGGGATTCTTTTTGCGAAGATCAATGCATGTGCGGTGGAAGTCCCTTAGATCGACCGCCTCTGGTCGTTCGCGCCAATGCCAGTCATAGGGACGGCGGTTGTCAGGATCTTTCTCTCCCTGAATACCGATCTCGTCACCATAATAGATATGCGGCGTTCCGATGAAGCACATCTGAAACAGCACCGCCAGTTTGACAAGGTTTATATCGTTCTCAGCAAGGGTGACGATCCGCCAGGTATCGTGAGAACCCAGCAGGTTCATCATTGTCCTCAAACTCTGGAGTGGATAAGATGCCAAGCCCTCTTCCATGATCCGGACAAAACTGGAAGTGGAGATACTTCTATGGAGGATGTAATCCAGGACGGGCGTCTTGAAATAGGCATAGTTCATTACCGAATCAAAGTAGTGTCCGTTCAGCCATTCCTGGGCACTGTTCCATATCTCGCCCACGAGCCAGGCATCGGGATTCAGCGATTTGACAACCTTACGAAACCGTCGCCAAAACCAGAATGGAACCTCATCGGGAACGTCCAGACGGAAGCCGTCAATGCCGATCTCCACCAACCACCAATTGGTCATCTCATCCAAATGATCCAGCAGGGCTTGATTGGGTCTGGCAAGGGAGATGTCCCGGATGGTATTTTCTTCCGGATGATGCCGTAAGTGATCATAATTGAGATCCGGCATATCCTTGATGCCCCACCAGCATTGGTAGTATTCCTTGGGCTTAAAGTCCGGCGGCAAGGGATCGGGCAAGGGCCACTTCTTCCAGTCATACCACAGCCAATAATCGGATGTCCCGCCTTTTTGGACGCAATCCCGAAATGCCCAAAAGAACTCGCCGGTATGGTTCAAAGCAATATCCAGAATGATCTTTATGCCTTTGGCATGAGCCAATTTGACCAGTTCCTTTATTTCTGCCTCGGTACCAAAATGGGGATCGATTTTCATAAAATCGGCCGCATCATACTTATGATTTGATTTCGCCTGCCACAATGGATTGAAATAAATGATAGTTATTCCAAGATCAGCGAGATCGGGCAGTTTTTGGATACAACCCGCAATATCGCCTCCATAGAACGACCACCAGTCCGGTTTTCCCGGAGGAAGAAAGGGATTTTGGGTCAGACCACTGATATCGAACCAATCCTCGACCAGATGATAGTATTCCTGTTGGGGCGGCAGAAATTCGCCCTCCGGTGGACGGGTGCGGCAATTATCATAATACCACTCCGAGAAATCGGGATCATTGGCTGGGTTGCCATTGCAAAAGCGATCCGGGAAGATTTGATAGACGATGCCATTCTTAACCCAATCCGGTGTGGGGAATAAAGGTAGCTGATCCCTTTCAATCTTAATAAAAACAGTAGTTTGGCATATTGATCTGATGCCATTAGCGCCGACAAGAAAGACCTCTTCATGGTTATTGATCTGAAAGTTGAGGTGCATTTCCGGTTTACCGCTCATGTTAATTACCCGATGATAAACATCATAACGGCTGTCCGCCCCCAAGCGATACATCGGATAAGAATCTTTTCCACAAACCAGCGTCACGCAACACTTCAGATCCTTAAACCAGCGGAAACGAATCTCTATTTCGTTTTCGGACATGCGATTAAACGAAAACAGATTGGTTTCGCTGCGGTTAAGTTCCTCCAGATTGTCCTTGATATCATCCCATGTGATCCGATCTACCGCGTCAGTGACCCGTAGGACTGAATTCCTGCCCCCGAATGGATCGGCAACCGTCTCGGGATTGGTGGGATCAGGCATCCAGATACCATCCACGTTGAGCTTATACACATACTTCCCATTCGGAAGGTTAAATTCGATCTGATAGATGCCGCTGCGGTTTTCCATGGGTATTATCTGCCAGTTTGTCAGATCACCAGCGATGCCGACCAGATGTTCACCAGCGGTTGGCGGTTGATACCGAAAAGCAATGGTTCTCAGCATATTAGGCGCTCGCCTTGGTTTTCGTGTTGCTTGCTTTGGCTGAAGATTGGTGATTGCTGGGGTGAACTTTGGCCAGATGTGCTTTAAGGTATTGGCCTGTATAGGATACCGTGGATCGTATCACATCTTCGGGGGTTCCGCAAGCGATTATCTGTCCGCCTTCGTCTCCACCTTCCAGTCCCAAGTCGATAATCCAGTCAGCGGACTTGATGACATCAAGATTGTGCTCGATCACGATGACCGTATTACCCATTGCCACCAGTTTTTTCAGGACTTCGAGCAGCTTGTTGATATCGTCGAAGTGCAGTCCTGTAGTAGGTTCGTCCAGCATATACAGCGTATATCCGGTACTGTTCTTGCTAAGTTCGCGTGCCAGTTTGATCCGTTGTGCTTCCCCGCCGGAGAGAGTGGTCGAGGATTGACCCAGTTTGATGTAATCCAGTCCCACTTCATGTAAGGTATTCAGTTTGTTATAGATTCCGGGGATGTTGCGGAAAAATTCCACTGCTTCCTGCACATCCATATCCAGCACTTCAGCGATGTTTTTGCCTTTGTAGCGAACGCTCAGCGTTTCGTTGTTATAGCGCTTCCCTTTGCACACTTCACAAGTCACGTAAATATCTGCCATAAAGTGCATTTCGATCTGTTTTACGCCCGCACCTTCGCATGCTTCGCAGCGTCCACCCTTGGTATTGAACGAGAAGCGTCCCGGCTTGTAGCCCTTCATTTTGGAGGCGGGTAGATCGGCAAAGAGGGAACGGATCGGATCAAAGAGTTTGATGTAGGTAGCCGGATTGGAGCGTGGTGTGCGTCCAATCGGCTGTTGATCGATAGCGATGATCTTGTCTATATGTTCAATGCCTTCAATGGCTTGCACTTCTCCAACGCGGTGATTGGTGCGGTAAAAATGATTATGTAGATAGGGATGCAGTGTTTGATTGATCAGCGAACTTTTACCCGAACCGGAAACGCCGGTGATGCAGACAAAGAGTGCAATCGGGATATCTATGTGTATATTCTTCAGGTTGTTATGACGAGCCCCACGGATGGAGATATGCCGTGCGTCCGCTTTGATCCGCTTCGCGGGGACGGGGATGGATTTGGCGCCGGATAGGTAGGCACCGGTTACCGAAATCTTGTTCTTCAGGATCTTGTCCAAAGAGCCGCAGGCAACGATCTCTCCGCCAAAGACGCCGGCACGGGGACCAAAATCCACGATCATATCCGCCGTCCGGATCGTTTCTTCGTCATGTTCCACCACGATCACCGTATTACCAAGGTCCCGCAACTGACATAACATATTGACCAGTTTGGCGTTATCTTTCTGATGTAGTCCGATGCTGGGCTCATCCAGAATATACATAACTCCGACCAATTGGCTGCCGATCTGGCTTGCCAGACGGATCCGCTGAACCTCACCGCCTGAAAGCGTGGGTGTTCTTCGTTCCAAGGTCAGGTAGTGGAGTCCGACATTGATCAAAAAACCCAGCCGGTTCACTATTTCCCTGAGAACTTCCGTGGCGATTATCTTCTGGTTGCCCTGCAGTTTGATCCGGCTGAAAAAATCATGTGCCTGATGGATACTCATGCCGGTGATATGCGCGATGTTTTTGCTCTTGATCAAAACGGCGAGGTTTTGCGGCTTGAGTTTTTTACCGTTGCAGTCAGGACACGGTTTATCGCTGATGAAGGTCAGATAGTAACGGCGCATATCTTCGGAAGTGGTTTCACGCATACGTCTTTCCAATTGTGGGATCAGGCCTTCAAACCGCATCATGAACTGTCCTGAGCCATGCGCACTTTGCCAGGCAACCTTGAAGCGCTTGCCTTTTGAGCCCCAAAGCAGGAGTTGCTTGATCTCTTCGGGTAACTGAAACCAGGGCGTATTCAAGGAAAAATCGTATGCCCGGGCAAGGTTTCTTACGGTATTCAGCGTCCAACTGTCTTGTTTGTCTTCCAATCTACCCCAGGCAGCCACCGCGCCATCCATAATTGAACGTATATGATCAGGAACGATCAGATCGGGGTCGAATTCCAGTTTATAACCCAAGCCGTTGCAGGTCTGGCATGCGCCGATCGGACTGTTGAAGGAAAAGTGTTGCGGGGATAACTCTTCAAAGCCGATGTTGCAAGCGGCGCATGAATTCTGTGATGATAAAAGCAGAGTATTGTGTGCATTATTATGATCTTCCGATGGTTCTTCGGCGCCTTTGCTTTTGCCCTTTGGGGTTTTGGATACCTGAGATGGGTCCTTGGGTTCCGCGTTGGAGGCGGAAGGTGACTGGTCAACGAAATCGATCTTGATAAAGCCACCGGTCAGTTTGAGCGCCAGTTCCAGAGAGTCCGCCAGGCGCGCGGAGACATCGGGCTTGAGAATTATCCGGTCAACTACGACATCGATGGTATGCCTGCTCTTTTTATCCAGGATGATCTCCTCGTCAAGATTGCGTAACTGTCCATTGATTACCACTCTTACAAAGCCCTCATGACGTAATTGCTCAAGTTCTTCCTTGTGTTCTCCCTTGCGGTTTTGCACCAGGGGCGCCAGGATCTGCAGCCGGGTTCCTTCCGGATAAGTGATCAGATGATCCACCATCTGATCTATGGTCTGCGCTCCCACCGGCTGACCGCAGAGGTGACAATGCTGTTCACCGATACGAGCATAGAGAACTCTCAGATAATCATATATCTCAGTAACGGTGCCAACCGTGGAGCGGGGATTCTTGCTGGCGGCTTTCTGCTCGATCGAAATCGCAGGCGACAAGCCCTCAACGTAGTCCACCTTCGGTTTTTCCATCTGACCCAAAAACTGACGTGCATAAGCAGACAACGATTCCACATAACGCCTCTGCCCCTCAGCATATAGCGTATCAAAAGCCAAGGAGGATTTGCCGGATCCGGACACGCCGGTAAAGACCACCAATTGATTGCGAGGGATTTCCAGATTTATATTCTTCAGGTTGTGTTCCTGCGCGCCCTTAATAACTATCTTCGTTTTCAATCAGTTGAACCTCATTTGAGTGATTTTCGCTTTATTCGATTGAGAGCGTTTTTGTGTCAAATGAAAAATCCTCCTTCCTTCTTCCCTGCTTCATAACCTTAGTATAACCTTACGACCGTAAGGTTATACTAAGGTTATACTAAGGTTATCAAGTAAGGAGGACTGTTGCAGTTTCTGTAAGTTTCATTGGTGCAGGGAATCCCGGGAGCACGAAGAACTGATAGCCATAGACCAGATAGTTTACCCCGCTGCGGCTGCTGATATCTATGCGGTCAAAGGTGATATGATCGGTACCTTAGATCCTGATGCCATACAATCCGGTTCCGCCCAAAGGACGTAGCAGGGGATTTGTTCTCATATTAGCATTGCTCCCGAACAGGATCGGATTATCCGCCGTTACGGTGGCAGTGATGAATGGTGGATCCTCAACCAAGGTATCGCCGGCTGCCCCGTCAAAAATCACCCCAATATCACCTCCTCCGGAAGTGTATAGATGTCTGATGACAAGCGTGAGAGCAGGACAATAACCTATGGCGCCGGTTGTTTTGATACCGGTCAAACGCATAGCCATGGAAGTAAAACTTACAGCCAACCGGAAAACCGTCACCGGTGGTGGCAGATCCTCCCAATGGAGTATCGGCATTGCCAAGATATTGGTTGTCTGTGGATTCATTACCGAATAATATACCGCCGGTTATCTCGGCATAGGGATCCAAAGTGTGGGAAAAGGAGTAATTGTTCAAAACCTGGCCCAAACAACATCCAAGTATAAAAAAATCATCATGGCGAGGATTATATAGCGCTTCATAGTTCCATCCTTCCCCGGAATGTATTTCGCGGGAAATTTTCAATAAATCCGCTTACGAAGATTGTTGCGGCCGGAACGGAGGGTTGTTTGATCATGGTATCAGTCAAGTAAAGATAGCTCCGATTCTCTCATGTATTTTGTGTTCTATCCACATAACTCAGAATTCGGTTGACAGGATACGGATCAATCCGATGCTGAACGCAGGTCCGATCATCGGTGTGACAGGTTTTAGTCGCTGGATGCAATCTGTCCAAACTCAAATAATCAAGGTTACTTGCACAGTATAGAGATATCTCTTGTACAGGAGGAATAATGTCATACATCATTACTAACGGAAGGATCATGACCTTCGCAAACATAGTGGAGCACGTGGAGGCAGTGGCGATTCACAAAGAGCGGATCGTCCGAACCGGATCACTGGACGACTGCCGGTCAGCCCTCCCCGGTAAATACGAACTGATCGATCTTAACGGCCGATTACTTCTGCCTGCTTTTACCGATACCCACACCCATTTCGTGGAATACGCGAAAAAACGTCTGATCGCCGACCTTTCCTCATGCAACAGCATAGATGATATCGTGGGCAAACTATCCGCCTTTCGTCAGAGTTTGGAAATCGTGCCACGCTGGCTTCTTGGTAGCGGTTGGGATAAAAACCGCTTTTCGGATCTGAACGGACTGGATAACAAGACCCTGGATCATCTCTTTCCGGATATCCCCGTAGTTCTGCAAAGCAGGGACTTTCATGCCAAGTGGTGTAATAGCAAAGCCCTGCAGGTGGCTGGTATTTCGTCGGCATCGGATGACCCATTCGGCGGCAGGATCAGCCGTTATCCCGGTAGCAGTGAGCCCGACGGCTTACTCTATGAAACCGCTCTCGACCTGATCGAGCCCCACGTCGTCCCTCCTGACAGAACGCAATTGCTCAAAGCGATCCGGGAGACCGTCGCCGATGCTTGGCGCTGGGGCTTTTCCACCATCCATACGATGGAGGGGGTGGAAAGTTGGGCGTTGATCAGAGATGTCGTTTCCTCCGGCTGCAACATCCGCTTCTGTTGGCACTTCCCGCTGGATGATCTGGATCGTCAGATCGCATTGGGAACGGTGTCCTATCACGGAGATGAATATCTCAAGACCGGTGGCGTAAAGATCTTTGCCGATGGAGCGCTGGGTTCGCAAACTGCCTGGATGTTTGAACCCTATCCCAATGACCCGCAGAATCACGGCATCAACCGCTATGCCGATGAAGAGTTGCAGATAATCGTCGATAAAGCGGCGGAGCATGATATCGCCGCCACCATCCATGCCATCGGCAACCGCGGCGTTCACCAGGTCGCCAGCGTCTTTATCACCAACCGCCGACGCTTCCCTCACAAACATCTGTTACAACGTATCGAACACCTCCAGTCCTGCCGTCCGAAGGATTATCCCCTGCTTTCCAAGGCGGGCGCTTACCTTGCTTTGCAGCCGGTTCATCTGGCAAATGACGTGCCGATGATCGAAACGTATTGGAAAGCAATCCAAGATCAGGCATATCCCTTTGGTGATGTGATCAACATGGGTCTGCCTTTCGGCTTTGGTTCGGACGTTCCGATCGAGACCATGAACCCCTTTCACGCCATCTATACCGCCTTGGAACGCAAACCATTACTCGATCCGCAGGCAGCATCGTGGTTCCCCGCGCAGAAGATCAATGTCCGTCAAGCCCTTTATGGATACACTTTAGGCGCTGCCATGGGCTCGCGTGGCGAACACCTGCGCGGTTCCATCACCCCCGGTAAACTCGCAGACCTCATTATCCTGCCTGATCTGATCGACCGTCCCCACGAGGAATGGCTGGATTGTTCCGCCCTGCTTACCATGATCAATGGTGATGTTGTTCAGGGGGAATAGAGCTAAACGTTGTACTATCAAAGCAGTTAACTGCATCACAAAACGGCTGAAGGCTTTAGAGACCAAAGTAGCACAAGAGGGCTGGATTATTACTGAAGCATAGCTACGGACATTGGAAAAGGCCAAAATGGAAAAAGAAATCCGGGGTGAGATTGAAACCGGACAGCCTGATTATCTCGATGCCAAGACACCTTCTCAGTTGACAATATGAAAGGGGTTGGAGAGTATATCAGCAGATAAGCTGACTTTGAATCATACAACGGTCTCTTGAAGATCAGTGCCCTGCGGGCGAAATTCGGGATAAACCGGAGACGGATGGATCCCAGGCAAGTGTATCCTGGACACCCGAGATCAGGTCTTTGCGGGTGATCTCGTTGCGGGCGATCTCGTCGTCACCGATAATGTAAGCGAATTTGCTCTGGTTGGCTCCGGCGGCTTTGAGAGCAGCTTTGAGGGATGTCTTTTCGGGATCCCAGATCACGCTATGGCCTGAAGACCTGAGTTTTTTGATCAGCAGCGGTGCCAGTTTGACGGCGGTGTCGCCCATGGTGATCAGAGTGATGTCAGGGGTAGGTGGATCACCAAAAGAGGCACCTTGGTTATCCAAGACAGTCAAAAGCCGCTCAAATCCACCGGCGATGCCGATCGCAGGGATGGATTTGCCGCCGATCTGTTCGATCAGTCCATTGTATCTGCCGCCCCCAGCGATCGTATCCTGGGCGCCGAGTGCGGGAGCAATGAATTCAAAGGCCGTATGAGTATAATAATCCAATCCTCTCACGATCCGGGTATCTACCACATAGGGGATCTGCATATCATCCAGATACGACCGGACAGCGGTAAAATGCTGACGACAGTCCTCATCAAGGAAGTCGAGAACATGCGGAACCTCTCGTGATAACTCTTTACATTTTTGTGTCTTGCAATCCAGGATACGGCGGGGATTAAGGCTCAGTCGATTCCAGCAGTCATCGCATAATGCCTCTTTTGAAGGCGCAAAGTGATCCCTCAATGCCGTTTCATAGTCCTTTACGCAAGCGGGACAGCCAACGCTGTTGATGCGAAGTTCAAATTGATCCAGTCCCAGCTTGCGCAGGAAAGCGTCCTCAAAGGCAATGATCTCGGCATCGTAATAGGGATGGTGAGAGCCGATCAATTCGACGCCATATTGATAAAACTGACGGTATCTGCCAGCTTGGGGACGATCATAACGAAACATTTGACCGATATAATAGACCCGGGTGAGCCGGGCTGATGCATCAAGATGGTTCTCACAATAACTCCTGACAACCGGAGCCGTGCCCTCAGGACGCAGGGCAAGACGGCGTCCCTTGCGATCACTAAAGCGATACATCTCCTTTTGGACGATGTCAGAACTCTCGCCGGAACTGCGTTCAAAGAGATCACTCTGCTCAAAGATGGGTGTAACGATCTCCTCAAATCCATATAGCACAGCCATTTGCCTGAAAGTACCGATCACGTGCTGCCATTTCCAACTCTGGGACGGCAGGATGTCATAGGTGCCGCGGGGTGCCTTATATTTCATGTTTCCTCTGGTGAATGATCCATCATCCCAAGATCGGGACGGCAGAAATCCGTCAAGCCAAAATGCGCTGGATAGTCCACGCACACCAGATACAAACCCTGAGCAGGAGCGGTAAAAACGTTATTTTGAGTGGGTTTTGCCCGCATGATTAGATCGGTCACTGTGGATGGTGGCAGATCGTTATGCGATAAGCTGATGAGTGCTCCCATGATCCGCCGCACCATATTGTGCAAGAAACGGTCGGCTCTGATGATCAGTTCCCAGTGGTCGGCATATTCCTCAAACCGGATCTCCCGCACTTCACAGATCCGATTGGGGACAACCGGATTGGGCCTGCCAAAGGAAGAAAAATCATGAGTACCGAGGAAATGCTGCGCTGCTTCTCGGATGAGGGCGGTCTGGATGTTCTTGTAAGGGACAAAACCCATGTAATTGCGGTTGAAAGGTGATTTTTCCCTTGCCAGTTTATACAGGTAGGTGCGCTGGCACGCCTGATAGCGCGCACTGAAGTTTGCCGGGATGGGGGTGATGGCGAGGACTCTTACGTCGTCCGCCAATTGTGTTCTAAATGCCAAGACCAGTTGTTGCGGAGTCATTGAGCCCTCATAACCAAAGTGGGCACACTGTGCCAATGCGTGAACTCCCGCATCAGTCCTGCCGGCGGCAATGACCGGTGTCGCCACTCCGGAGATCCTTTCCAGAGCGCCTTGCACTTCCTGCTGGACGGTTCTCCCCCGCTTCTGGATCTGCCAGCCCATAAAACCGTTGCCGTCATAACATACTTTCATCAGATAACGGGGCATGGATCCGTTCAAATATGGTAAACGAGGGTGGTGACCGTTAAAAACGACAATGCCATCATATTGGCAGGGTTAAGTCCCAAACTCCGCGGAGGAACGCTCGTGATCAGGTGCGTCACCTTTTCGCCTATCTCTCCCGACTGGGCAAAACTATCGCCCAAGGCAGCGAACCAACGCTGCAACATCGCATCGAAACTGAGTTTTACCGCCGGATTGTCACCACGCTGGCAGACCCGCTGGTATCCTTTGATGAACATGAGTGCGGCAATCAGGTAGAAGTATATATCGATAAATAACTTACGCTTGAGTAAGAATCGGCTGTCGCTGATCAAGATCGATGCACTGGTGCTGCCGACCAAATAGACCGAGAGCAGCAGCAGATGTAACATTCGCAGGGTAAATTCAAGCATCTGGATATAATCCAAACCCAGCAGGATACCCATGATCCAATAGACATTCAAAAACACTACAAACCGCAAAAAAGCATGAGCGGTCTTGCTCATCGTCCGGCGGTCACAAGCGCTATAAATGAATAGGATGATGAATTGATAAAACAGTTGCCTGGGAGCAATTATTATCACGGCATACAATCCATTCCCAAAGATCAGGAGTTTGAGCCAGAAGTTTTGTCGCCCGAACAACCAAACCCCGCGGTTCTATGCTTAGTGATCTGAGCCGATGCCGTTTTCCGGCTTCATCGGAAACAACTTCGGGAAGCGGATGTGCTCGACTTCCTCGTCGTCAAACCGATCGAACTTGATCTTTGGAAGTTCATTGTATTCTTCATTAGGCACAGACAATAAATCAGGATGGATCGGAGTGTCACCCGTATCCGGCTCCTGCCCGATCACAGGCATGGTATCCTTTTCCAGCGAATCGGCAGCAGTAACGGCTCCGGCAAAGGTAATGGTAAACCTGCTGCCGTCATAAAAGCGTCGGATCAGATCGGCATGCTCGCCGTTGGAACGCCTTCTCAATGCCTCATTCAGGTATTGAACTGCCATCAGGGAATCCGGCTCTTCAAAGGTATAATGCCACCCCAGACGAAAGTTTGCCCGCATATTTATCTCCGGATAGACCGAGCCGGCAAGTTCATTCAGGATCGTCATCATCGAATCTGCATCGGTCTGAGCATAGGCAAAAGCGCGATCGAGACGCCGTCCCTGTTCCTCTTCTCTCGGATCAATGATCCTGACGGGTTGATTATTCATCAATTGCCTGACCGCATTGGTGTATTTGTTATCGGTAAAACGCTCGGTCATGACCTGGAACAATTCCTCCACCACCGATGTGCGTTGCGGGTACCGATTCAGGATGCTGGCTTTGACAAACATGGCAAAGGGGATATGTTCCGCCCTGAGACGATCCCTGATCGGGATCAATTGATCCACCCGACGCTGCAGGTTGGTAACTTCATTGGTTAATTCCTGATGCCTCTGTCTCAGAGCAATATTCTCGTCTGGCGGCTTGCTTGGGGCTGGTCCGTCCTTTATCTCATTTTCGGTTTCGTCCTTCAAGGCGATCTCTGGCTCCATTTCTTTTCCGAGTGCGTCGGCATCTTCGGGTGGATAAGGATCTTCCTGGTCGATCTCATCATGTTCCCCGGGGTCTTTGAGATCCGGATCAGGGGACTTCCTCGCCTCTGGTTTTTGAGAGTCAAGTGCTGCGATCACAATACTTAAGGAATCCAGTACACTCCTTTTGGCATCGAGAACCGCCGTCAGGGAATCGGCCAATCCGATCAAGCGGTCGCCTTCACGGATCACCCGCTGGTAATACACAATCGCGGAATCAGCCAAACCGAAGTGGATTTGGAAGTTATCCGCTGCCAGGAAGTGGAAGTCCAGGTATGCTTGCAGGTTGCTATCCATGCGCAGTCCGGCTCCCTGATTCTGATGCGTTAGTGCATTGGCTTTTGCCATACCTTTCTGGGCATAGGGAGAAGTGGCAAATTCACTGCGGACCCGGTTGTAATGAGTGATCGCATCCCGGCGGTTGCCTTGTTTCAGATAGAGGTATTCCGCCAGGTAATAGAAGGCATCAGCCGCAGCGGATGAGCGGGGATATAGTTTGGTAACTTCTTCAAATTCTTTTTTACCTTCGTCCTCTTTGCCCATCGCGATCAGGTAGCGCGCTTTGAGAACCCGCGCCTCGCCCAGTTTATTCGTCCTCAGTTCCTGATTGACCAGCGTCTGCACCTGCTGATACCCCGTCTCATACTGTCCCAGTTCATAGCGGCTGAGCGCAATGTAATAAAGCGCATCAAGGCGCAGATCCTTTGCCACGCCTCTGGTAACATAAAACTTGAGGAATTCTGTCAGTGACCGCTCAAAGTTCTTTTGTTCAAAGTAGTTTTTGCCAAAGAGGAAGAATGCCTCATTATACTCACGCGTGCGCTGGTATTCGGTAATGATCTTTTCCAGCCAATACTGCGCGCGGAAATAGTCGTTGTCCCTGATCTCGAAATCTGCCAGGAGCAAAAGAGCACGGGGATGGAACTTGCGGTATTGGGGCATACGGATGAATGCTTCGAGGATCTTTTCCGCTTCTTCGGGTCGATTGATCTCACGCATCACTCGGGCAAGATAAAGATATGCCTCGGGAACGTAAGGACTGTCGGGTAAATTACTGATCAAACTGGCAAACTGATCTCTGGCCTGAAAAGCGGCATTACCTTTGTAATAGAGTGCCCGTGCCATGAGGAAAAACGCATCGTCCGCCTCGCGGCTGAGTTTGCGTTCGGTAAGGATAAATCCACATTTCTCGATCACTTTGGTATAATCGGCGATGGCTTGGGCGGTTGGCCTGCCATTGACGCCCAGCGGACGATTTTGAGCCGTGCGAAAATAGCGTCGGGCATTGTATAAACTATTATCGATGCTGCAGGATATCGATACCAGGCAGAGCACAAGGAGCAGGAAGTATCTTTGAGTCTTCATGCTGGTAAAAAAAACCCAGGGCAGTTTATCTGTCAATTGATTTCTACTATCTTAGCTATCCGTGCCAGCAAACCATCAGTTCCCAATAGTTCTTCCGCGGCATTGATATCGGGATAGAGGATGCGATCGACGGTCAGGTGCGCCACTTTTTCCCGCATTGCCTGCCTCATTATTTCCAATGCAGGAGAAGAGGGGATCCTGCGCATGTCCATTGCCTGGCAAGCGATCAGATATTCAATCGCCAGGACATAACGGACATTTTTGACCACCTGCAGCAGTTTGACCGCCGAGACCGAGCCCATACTGACATGATCTTCCTGATTGGCCGAGGTGGGAATGGAGTCCACGGATGCGGGATGCGCCAGGACTTTATTTTCCGAGACCAGCGAAGCCGCCGTCAGTTGGGTGATCATAAAACCCGAATCCAAGCCGGGACGGTGCGCCAGAAATGGTTTCAGCCCACGATTGAGCGCCGGATTGAGCATCTGTTCGATCCGCCGTTCCGAGATGGAAGCCAATTCCGCCACAGCGATCGCCAGCATATCCAGAGCCAGTGCCAGCGGTTCTCCGTGGAAGTTTCCGCCGGAGATAACCTTATCCTCATCGGGAAAGATCAGCGGATTATCGGTGGCTGAATTGATCTCTATTTCCAAGACATTACGCACATAAGCCAGAGCATCACGGACGGCGCCATTGACCTGCGGCGTGCAGCGTAAACTATAGGCATCCTGAATATTTTCACAATTGCGGTGGGTCTCGCGCAGGGCACTGCCCGTGATCAGGGCTCTGATATTGGCAGCGGATGCGATCTGGCCGGTATGGGGACGCAATTCATGGATCAGGGGATCAAAAGCGCGGGGCGTTCCCTTCAAGGCATCGATTGTGAGCGCAGCGATGATGTCCGCATACCGGCAGAGGGTTTCCGCCTTGAGAAGCTCCAAAACCCCCAAAGCTGCCATCACTTGCGTGCCATTATTGAGTGCCAGGCCTTCTTTGGCGGCCAGCGTGACCGGCTTGATCCCCACCGCTTGCATGGCATCCGCTCCCCTCATTATCCGCCCCTGATATTCCGCTTCGCCTTCTCCGATCAAGACCAAAGCCAAGTGAGAGAGCGGAGACAGGTCACCGCTGGCGCCCACCGATCCGCGCATCGGGATGCAAGGATGAACGCCACGATTGAGCATCTCAATCAAAGCCGAAAGCGTCTCGGTTCTGATCCCCGAATATCCCTTGGCAAGAACATTTATCCTCAGCAGCAGGATGGCGCGGATCTGTTCACGGCTATAAGGTTCGCCCACGTTTGTGGCATGGCTGCGGATCAGGTTTACCTGCAGTTCGTCCAGATGTTCCGGCTCGATCCTGATTGTGCTGAATTTGCCAAAACCGGTGGTCAGACCATAGACCGTTCTGCCTTCTGCTATCACTTGATCGACGTAATCACGGCAGCGCTGAACCTTGGCTCTGGATTGAGGCGTCATCGCCACCGGCACATTGGCGCATGCTACTGAGAATACATCATCCAGAGTGAGCGAATTCCCGTCAATTTGGATCACATTCATTGATTACCTCAAGATATTATTAGAGCCATGTTTTTGGTACTGCCTTATTTGTCAAATCCCAAATCCTCCTCCTTCGCTGTAAGAGACGCATTTTCAGCAGAAGTGATGTTCCGGATCATACC